>JAOOJU010000099.1 GCA_028407765.1 Rickettsiales bacterium | reverse complement strand
TGGGATTGATGCTGCAGAGGTATTTGCATGTTTTGTTACAGTTGTTATTACTTTTTTTGAATCAATTCCTAATTTTTTTGCTGTCCCGTTAATAATCCTTAAATTTGCCTGATGAGGTATTAACCAATCAACTTGTTCGATTTTTTTTTTACTTTCAAAAATAGATATTTTGGTTGATTCAGTTAGTTTATTCACAGCTTGTTTAAAAATATCTTGACCTTTCATTCTTATTTTTCCAACTTTCTGATCGAGTGAAGGTCCACCATCTGCATATAAACTATCATGCCAAGATCCATCAGAAAATAAATTGGTGGACAAAATTCCCCCACTATTATCTGAAGCTGAGAGTATTACTGCACCTGCACCATCACCAAACAAGACACAAGTACGCCTGTCTTTCCAGTCAACAATTTTCGATAAGGTTTCAGCACCAATTATTAATATATTCTTACCCTTTTTCGACTTAATAAATGAATCAGCTATCTGCAAAGAATAAATAAATCCTGAACAAACTGCCTGCACATCAAACGCTGGTGTGTTCCCTAAATTTAATGCAGACTGAACTTTACAAGCTGTTGAAGGAAAAGTTTCATCGGGAGTAGTAGTTGCAACAATAACATGATCAATTTTATCAGCAGATAGACCTGCATTTTTAATTGCACTTCTACTTGCCTCAATAGCTAATTTAGATGTCAATTCGTTCTCTGCTGCAATATGTCTTTGTTTAATTCCAGTTCTTGTTGTAATCCATTCATCATTTGTATCGATTATAGATTCCAAGTCAAAATTCGTTACTATTTTTTTTGGTAAATAATGACCAACACCAATTATTTTAGATCTCATCACAGTTTCATTTATTAGAGTAAATAAATAATTTTTCTTTGATTGCAGAATTATAATTATTTTCAATTAAACTTACTGCACTGGAAATAGCATTTGAAAAACCAAAAGAATCAGTCCCGCCATGACTTTTAACAACAATTCCATTTAATCCCAGTAAAACAGCACCATTATATTTTCTTGGATCAATCCTTTTTTTAAATCTATTTAGAGCAGGTTTTGACAACAAATAACCTACTTTTGATATAATAGAGCTTTTGTAAGCGCTTTGAAGAAAACTGAGTATTAGTTCTGCGACACCCTCTGCTGTTTTTAGAGCTATATTCCCAGAGAAACCGTCAGTAACCACAACATCAACAATTCCTTTATTAATATCGTCACCCTCTATGAAACCATAAAAATTTATTTTTGATGATAATTTATCTAAGTCTTCAAATGTTTTTTTTACTACGGCATTTCCTTTTATTTCTTCTGAACCAACATTTAATATACCTATTTTAGGGTTTTTAATTCCAAGTAATGCTTTTGCAAACGTTTCGCCCATTAATGCAAATTGTACTAAATTAATATTCGTACATTCAATATTTGCACCTAAATCTAAAATAACTCTCTCTCCTCTCAAAGTAGGCATTAAACCAGCAATAGCTGGTCTATTTATTCCTGAAAGAGTTTTTAGAACAAACTTTGAAATTGCCATTAAAGCACCGGTATTTCCCGCTGATACTAACCCGTCACTTTTTTTTGCTCCTACATCATTAACTGCTAGTCTTAAACTTGATTTTTTTAGTTTTCTGAGAGCATTTACAGGCTCATCATCTGATTTTATATATTCTGTAGTATGAATTAACTCGTAATTTTTAAATTCAGGTATTTTACTTAGTTCTTTTAAAGCTAAACTTTTATTACCAAAAAGTTTAAAAACTACATTTGGATAGAGTTTTGAAGCGTGGTGGATTCCACTAATAGTTGTAGAAGGACCATGATCACCTCCCATGATGTCAACAGCGAGTTTAATTTTTCTCAAAACATTATTTCCAATAAAGTTTACTCTTCACCTTCTGTTTCAACTTCACTATCAATCTTAATGATTTCTTTCTTCGCATAATACCCACAAGACAAACAAATTTGATGACTTAATTTAAGTTCACCACAATTAGGACACTCAGAGAGGTTAGAAACTTTAAGCGAATCATGGG
>JAOOJU010000098.1 GCA_028407765.1 Rickettsiales bacterium | reverse complement strand
AATTTATTTTCTACTTCTATAATAGCCTCATATTTTGTTTCAAAGTTTAATAAAAAATAATGACCTTTCAGATTTTTTTTTATTTTGTAAGCAAGTGTCCTAAGTCCCCAGTATTCTTTTTTAAGGGTTTTCCCACCACTTTTCTTGATTATTTCCTCGTACTGAGTAACTTTATCTTCAGCCAATTTTTCTGTCAGGTTTCCACTAAAGACAAAAACAGATTCATATAAATTCATTTTATTTCCTTTCGGTTAAATTCAACAAGAATTTAGCTATAAATAGCAAGGTTTACTTCTTATAACATCAATGTTGCAAAAAAAAAAGAATCTTTTAATGTAAACTTTAATTATTATGATAAATAAGAAAAATAAGCCCGCAGTAATTTTTCCAGGTCAGGGTTCACAAAAAGTCGGAATGGGTAAAACTCTTTATGATAGCCACAGAGTTGCTAAGGATGTCTTTAAATTAATTGACGAAACTCTTGATTTTAAGTTATCAAAGTTAATTTTCGATGGGCCAGAATCCGAATTAACTAGTACAGTCAATACCCAACCTGCTTTGATGGCAGTAAGTTTGGCACTAATTAAAGTTATTGAATTTGAAAGTAAAAAAGAATTTTCTGAAATAGCATCTATTGTTTGTGGTCATTCTTTGGGAGAATATACTTCCCTATGTTCAATAGACTCTTTGAGTATTTCAGATACAGCATTATTGTTGTCTATTAGGGGAAAGGCGATGCAAGAGGCTGTTGTATCAGAAAACACCAACATGAAGGCCATAATTGGTCTTGATATTAATTTAGTTGAAGAAATTATAAACAAAAATATCTCAAATAGAGTATGTGAAATTGCAAATGATAACTCTCCAGGGCAAGTTGTATTATCAGGTCATGCCGATCAAGTTGAAAAAATTTCTGAAATATGTAAGGCCAAAGGTGCAAAAATTGCGATTGATTTAAATGTTAGTGCTCCTTTCCATTGTTCATTAATGAAACCAGCCTCGATTATAATGGAGGATGCGTTGAGAAAAATTAGTATTTCTGAAACTAAAACTAGATTCATTAATAATTATTGTGCTAAGTTTGAAAAACATCCTGAAAATATTAAGAATCTTTTAGTAAAACAAATCATAGGTAGGGTAAGATGGAGAGAAACGATAAATTTAATTTCAAGTTCAGGTATTGATAATATAATAGAAATTGGACCAGGAAAAGTTTTAACGGGGTTGAATAAAAGAATGAAACTTAATTTAGAAACTGAAAATATATACACTCTTGAAGATGTAGATAATTTCCTTAAAAAAAATTTTTAAAAGATATGTCAAAGAAAGTGTTAATCACAGGAGCAAGTGGAGGAATAGGGGAAAGATTAGCACAAAAATTTCATGAAGAAGGATACTTTGTCGTATTATCTGGAAGAAATATTTCAAAATTAAATAAAATAACTGAGAAATTTAAAAAAAACTATGATGTTTTGAGCTGCAATCTGGATTCATCAGAAAATATAAAAACTTTTTGTAGAGATATAGAGGAGAAACATGAGCGCATTGATATATTAATTAATAATGCCGGTATTACTGATGATAGTCTTTTTATAAGAATGGATGAAAAAAATAAACTTTTTGATAATAACAGAAATATTACTTCAAAAAAATGTCCTTTATCTGGAAAATATGCTCCAATAATTGATTATAAGAATATTGATCTTTTAAAAAGATATACCACTGAAAAAGGAAAAATTCTGCCCAGTAGAGTAACTCAGGTTTGTACAAAAAAACAGAGAAACTTAGCACTTGCGGTCAAACGCGCAAGATTTTTAGCACTTTTGCCCTATGTATCAAACTAATGATTGATGCAACAGAATCTTAAAAAAGAATTTACTTTAGTTTTTTATTCATCACTATTCATTTTCATTTCTACACTCCTATTAATCAAGTTATCTAGTGAATTTTTCATTTTATTTTGTTTATTTCCACTTTTTACAATAGCTTTATCTACTGATATCAAAATAACGTTTTTAAGCTATTTTCTTGCAATTTTATTGATCATGA
>JAOOJU010000097.1 GCA_028407765.1 Rickettsiales bacterium | reverse complement strand
ATTGAATAATTTATAATGTTATTTTTATATTATAATCTTCTAAAGATTGTCCAGTTGGTTTAATTATTGAATTATTTTCAGGATATGCAAGAGCACAATTATTGCAATCTAGTTCATGACAAACTTTGCACACCTTATTTTTTTCTTGATTTGCATATTCAGAAATTAACATCCAATTCTTTAGACTGTGAGGATTATTATCACCTCCTTTAAATAAAGGGACCCTATGGTCAAAATTTGTTGTAAGCAGTTTATTCATAAATTTATGATTTTTTTATCTAACTCTTTTTTGTTCATAAGTTTGTAACCTGTTAACTGACATTTACCTTGACTATTTTGTTCTAACTCAATTTGAAGATTTTTAGATAATCCTTTTCTATTATTATTTTTTAAGATACCACCTTTGTTTAAGTATTCAGTTAATTCCGGTATTTTCAATTTATAGGAAAATATTTTTTTACCTTTGTCTGAGGTTATTTTTTTCTCTTCTACAAAAGAAATGTACCCCTCATCATGAATAAACTCATTTATTGCTTTATTAGGATCATCATATAAATTTTTTATTATATCATCGTGAACAGATAAAAATTTAGGATATTTTGTCAATAACAATTCAAATGATTTACTTCTTCTGTTGTCACCTTTAATTTTAACTTTATATGGAACATTTTCGTATATAAACTCAAAAACAGAAAATTTATTATTAAAATTTTTTTTATATTCCATACTTTATTAATAGCATGAAACGTGAATTTTAGGAAGGTTTCAACCCACCAACTCTGTAGGTAAATCTTAAAATTTTAAATTATGCAAAACGTTTGAGATTTTTAATAATTTTTCATTTTCATAAATTTGTTCATTCAATATTAATGCTACATTGATATGTTTTTATTTCCAATTTAATTTGGGGTATAGTAACGACCTACCGTTCTGGAATAGTAACGACCTAATCGTTCTGTCTCAAACAGTAAAAGTTTCCATACATTCAAATTTTCTTGGTTAATAACAATTAACAAAGGAGAACCGTAATGGGAAAAATAATATATTCAACTCTAGTCAGAAAATCCTCACAAGGGAAAAAATTAAAGTCGACAGGATACTCTATAATAATTGGTCGAAATTTAATTAAGAAAGGGGATAAATAATGGCAAAGATTATTTGGAAAGAACTTAAAGAAGATGACCCCATCTTCAAAACTGGATTTATAATCTTAAATCCAAAACTAAACCTTAAAAAAAAAAGAAAAGGAGATAAAAAATGAATAAATTGTCTTTTTTCTCTATTCCTAGAAACAAAACAAGAAAAGAAACTATTGAGGTCATAAAAAATGCTCTCATTGCAAATGGGTGGAAATTTGTAGAAAAATCAGAAAGGAGTAAAGAGTAAGTCTTGAGTCCGTGCAGAAGTCGTGCAGAAAATGCCCTCATTTTCAATACACTTTTCAATACACTTTTTGAGAAAGTCCGAGATATAAAGGGTTTCAGACCAAACACCGAGACAAAGAAGTCTCATCGGCAAGGGCGGGCGATTGTTCGCCCTTGTTTGTTTTAGGGAGACTCACAAAGGGTTTCAGAGGTTTCACTCAACAGAAAATAAGGGAAAAAATAGTGCGTTATAATGCACGCAGTCTGCACGCAGTTTGCACGCAGTTTTGGGTGTTCTAATTTTGTTCAAAAAGTGGACACAACTCAATCAAATCTAGATAGGTAAAACCTGTCATTTCATATCTTTCTAAGGCATCTATTACTTTTTTAAAATTTTTAGTATTAGAAAATAAATGCTTAACATTTTTGACAATAAAGTCAGAGAGTAACTTATTTTTTCCATGCCCGCTTATGTAATAAAAAATATTACCCAGGTATAATAAATTTCTATTATATGGGATTTCTTTGAAATAGTTCTCTAAATTGGTTTTTAAAATAGTTTGTTCTAATATTGATTTTTCAACTACTGATAAGTCTTTTCGATGAAAAAAAATTGGGTAATCATCAACAAGATTTTTTTTTAGTCTTTAACAAAATCTCTTTTTTTTTAATAATCAGATCCCAAAAGTAAAATAATGGTGATGCAGGAATTCCGTGAAAACTTCCATCAAATCCATCAACAT
>JAOOJU010000096.1 GCA_028407765.1 Rickettsiales bacterium | reverse complement strand
TTAGTAACTAAATTAAGAAAAGAACAAGAGTCAATCGGCTTCTACTTAACACAACACCCAATAACATATTATGAAAGCTTTTTTTCTAATCAAGGGTTGATTAAGCTTGACACCCTAAAAAAATATACCTCAGATTTTGAAGGAAGAATGAAAAACTTTAGTTCTTTGGTTATAATTAATCAAATTAGCGAAAGAAAATCAAAAAATGGGAACAAATATGCATTTTTAAATATCTCGGATGATACTGAGGAACTTGAGGTTATCTGTTTCTCTGATATTTTAGAAAAAGCAAAATTATTGTTAGATAGCAACTCTTTTTGTAAGATAAGCTTTGAATTAACAAAAAATAATAATTTTATAAGGTTGAGTTGTAATGAAATTGAGGCAATAGATTTAAATCAAAAGTTTGATAATTATGGTTTTCTTGTGGAAATGGATCTTTCTAAGCTTGATTATAATTTATTTTCATCACTCTTGAATAATAGAAAAGGTGGAAAAAATGTCATAGATTTTGTTATAAAAAAAGACGGTTATAAATTAAAGATCAAAACAAAAGAAAAATTTCATGTTGACCTATTTTTTATAAGCAGTCTAAAAAAATTAGTTGGAATTAATACAGTAAAAAGATTAAATTAATAACTTGAAGTATTTTATATTTAAGTGTAATTTACACTTTTTATTAATTCACACACAATGCAAATACACCGGTGTTTGTTTGGCATTGTGGAAGTAGAACCGGGGTAAATATATGAATCAAAGTAAAGTAACAATTAAAAATTTACTAGAAGCAGGTATACATTTTGGTCACAAGACTAAAAGATGGAACCCAAAAATGGAAAACTATATCTTTGGTGAACGGAATGGAATACATATCATTGATCTTCAGCAGACAGTTCACTCATTTAGGAATGCACTGGAAGTTATAAAAAAGTTCAGTTCAGAAAATAAAAATATTTTATTTGTTGGAACAAAACGGCAAGCATCAGAAATTGTGTCAAGTTCCGCGATTAAATGTGAGCAGTACTACATCAATAATAGATGGCTAGGTGGAATGTTAACCAACTGGGATACAATACAAAATTCAATTAAAAAATTAAAAAACCTTGAAGTTATTCTTGAAGAACAAAGCTTCACCTATACCAAAAAAGAGACTCTTCAATTTGAAAAATCAGTTGAAAAGTTAAATAAGGGCCTTGGTGGTATTAAGAATATGAATGGAAAACCTGATCTACTTTTTATCATAGATACTAACAGAGAAATCCTTGCTGTTAAAGAAGCAGTTAAAATGGGTATTCCTATTGTGGGTGTTTTAGACTCTAACTCTGATCCTGATGGAATTGATTTTCCTATCCCTGGAAATGATGATGCAATGAGGTCAATTGAATATTATTGTTCAATAATTTCTGATACAATTATTGAAGCTAGAAAAAATATTAAATCAGACTTATTGGATAAAAAATAATATGTGTAACACTTATATTAATCGGAAATAAATAATATGATTACTTCAGAAAAAATTAAAAATTTAAGAATCAAGACAGGTGCCGGTATGATGGATTGCAAAAAAGCACTTGAAGAAACAAAAGGTGAAATTGATGTTGCTATTGATTGGCTCAGAAAAAAAGGTATTAATACTGCTCAAAAAAAATCAGATAGAGATGCATCTGAAGGATTAATAACAATTTCGATAAGAGGAAATGTGGCATCAGTTGTTGAAATAAATTCTGAGACGGATTTTGTTGCTAGGAATAGAGATTTTCAAGATTTTTGTAAAAGGATTTCAGATTTAGTTGTTGAAAAAAAAATCAATAATATTGAAAACCTCAACGATGTAACAATGAATGATAGCTCGCTTAAAGTAAAAGATGAACTTACGTCCATGATTTCTAAAGTGGGGGAAAATTTAGTTATCAAAAGATTAAAAATTATTGATGATGAAAGTTCTTATGTTCAAAAGTATATTCATAATTCGGCTAATGACGATTCTGGAAAAATAGGAGTAATTTTAAGCTACTCATGCAGTAAAAATACAATTGAGCAACAAAAATTTGCTAAGAATATTTGTATGCATATTGCAGCAACGAATCCAAAATCTATGACTTCAGAGGACTTAGATAAAAATATTGTTGAAAGAGAGAAGAG
>JAOOJU010000095.1 GCA_028407765.1 Rickettsiales bacterium | reverse complement strand
GAGAAAAAAATAATTAATAAAAGAATTGCTATGTATTGCACAGGCGGTATTAGATGTGAAAAAGCAAGCTCTTATTTACTAGAAAAAGGTTATAATAATGTTTATCAACTTGAGGGAGGAATATTAAATTATATTGATAAAGTTAAAAAAAAAAAAAATTCATGGAAAGGAGAATGCTTCGTATTCGACGAAAGAGTATCAGTTAATAATTTTTTGGAAACTGGTAAATATATTCAATGTTTTGCTTGTAGATCTGCATTATCAAAAAAAGATTTAGATTCAGTTTATTATAAAAAAGGAGTCTCATGTCCTAAATGCTACTTAAATAGTTCTGAAAAACAAAAAAATAGTTTTAAAGAAAGGCAAAGACAAATTGATCTTGCTAAAATTAAAGGAGATTCTCATCTCGGTGGAAAAACTAAGCCATGAGAGTATTGCTTTATTCATTCAGACGGTGCCCTTATGCAATTAGAGCAAGATTAGCTCTTAAAGTTGCTAAAATTGATTTTATTACAGAAGAAATAAATCTAAAGAATAAAAAAAAATCTTTTCTTACATTATCTTCTAAAGGAACTGTTCCTGTTTTAGTTCTTAATAACACTGAAATAATTGATGAGAGCTTGGATATCATGTTATGGGCATTTGAGCAAAAAAAACTCAATAACTTGTTTGAATATAATAATATTCAACAAATGAAACTAATAAAAGAAACAGAATCAGACTTCAAACCTCATTTAGATAATTTCAAATATTCTTCTTACTTAAAACCCAATCAAAAACAACGAGCACGAGGAAATTGTGAAGCTTTTCTCCTGAGATTAGAGAATCTATTAATAAAAAATAAGTTCTTATTTAATTCATTACCTTTAATTTCAGACTATGCTATTGTTCCATTTATTAGACAATTTTTTTTTTCAGATAAAACTTATTATTCAAACTCAAAGTTTTATAATTTATCAAAATGGTTAAAGGGAATTATTAGTTCATCAATGTTTGTTGAAATAATGCAAAAGAAATCATGACTTCAACCTTCAACTTTTTTTTGTATCGAAAGTTTTTTCATTTTTTCTATCAGTGTCGTTCGATTTATTTTGAGTGACTCCGCTGTTTTAGTTACTGAACCTAAGTTTTTTTCAAGTGCAGATTCTATCAATATAATCTCAACTTCACCAAGATGTCTTCTTAAATCTATCTTATCCATATATTGAAACCATTTTTTATAATGTGTTGGATGAGGAAGGGGCTGAAAAGAATCATCAATGCTTTCTTCCTTATTATCATTGTTTATTTCGACTAAATCAGCTGTCATATCCCATAGATTTTCTTTTTCTTCCTTATCGTCAGGAAGGCTAATTCTTATTAAATTTTCTTTGATATTTTTTGCAGATATTTCTTTATCTGGAAAAATAATAGCTGCTCGTTCGACAACATTTTTAAGCTCTCTCACATTTCCTGGCCAAATATATTCTTTAAGAGCTAATAAAGCAGACGAATCAAATTTTGGAATCACAGACCCACTTTTTTTTAATTCATCTAACATAAACTCAATTAACATAGGTATGTCATCTTTTCTTTCAGCTAATGTTGGAATTTCAATAGGAAAAACATTAATTCTAAAAAATAGGTCTGATCTAAAACTTCCTTGCTCTATCTTTTTTTCTATATTTTGATGGGTGGCACAAATTAATCTTAAATTTAAATCAATCTCTTGTTTTCCACCCACTCTCTGAATTTTTCTACTTTCAATTGCTCTCAATAACTTAGCCTGGAGGGACATTGGCATATCTCCTATTTCATCAAGAAAAAGAGTTCCTTCATGTGATAATTCAAATCTACCTTGTCTCTGAGAATCAGCACCGGTGAAAGAACCTTTTTCATGACCAAATAATTCTGATTCTAGTAGTTCCGAGGGAATTGCAGCACAATTAACATTAACTAATTGTCCTTTTCTACAGGACGCTTTATGAATTGCTTGTGCAACAACGTCTTTACCACACCCTGTTTCCCCTCTCAATAGAACGGTTGAATTTGATTTAGCTACAAGATCTACTAATTTTTTTAATTGTTCAGTAGCTTCGCATAAACCTTTAATTATTTGTGTCATCTAAATGTCAAAATATTGAAAATTATTAAAATAATAATGT
>JAOOJU010000093.1 GCA_028407765.1 Rickettsiales bacterium | reverse complement strand
AGAAATAGTAATTAGAGGACTAACTTTCCTAACATATCTTCTCTATTAATATTTTTCTTGAGTCAAAAAAATTATTCTGATAAAGAATGAATATTGGGATTTATTTGGTTAATTTAAAAATGATTAAAAAAAATATTTTTTTTAAATTAGTAACTTTTTTCTACCTTTTTAGTGTCCAAGTGGCATTATCAAATACTCTTTTGTATTCTCATGATGAAAATATATGTAAAACGGATATCGATGATTCTAATCTAGATTGTTTGACACACTGTTCGCTGGAACAAATGGAGAATTTAGATAATTTAATGAATTTTCCCCTTTTAGGGGAAAAAAAAAGTTTAGCAAGCGATTTAAAACTAATGAATCAGTTTTTTTTGCAAGTTGCTCAAAAATCTCATTCACCTCCTAATAAACTATAAGATAGTAGAATATTTAGTAGGATAAAAATTATTTATCCCCTAAATCCTTGTTTATTTTAATTTTATTTTGGAGTTTATATGACTAAACTTAACTACTTTTGTTTACTTTTTATTATAGTTACTCATAATTATTGTTTAAAAGCTGAAATTCTTGGTGTCTCAGACAGTCATGGACCAATCAGTATTCACGGAGATCATATGCATAAAAAAAATGAGTTTATGTTTTCATATAGTAGAGTCAATATGTTAATGAATCAAATCAAAAACGGTAAAAGTAACATGAATATTGATGAGGTTATGACAGCACCAAATTTCTCTTCAGACGGCTCTGGAACATACATGAACGCCCCAACAGAGATGAGAATGGATATGCATATGTTTGGATTAATGTTTGCACCCAATGATTCAATAACTTTATCTTTAATGACAAATTATTCGCGAAAAGAAATGACTCAACAAAGAATGGCAATGAATGGAAGTACAAAATTTGAGGTAAAGTCGTCCGGTATCGGAGATACAAAGATAACAGGATTAGTTAAAGTTACAAATAATTCAAAAATAAAAAGCCATTTCGGATTTGGATTAAGTATCCCTACAGGAAATATTAACCAGAGAGATTCAACTCCAGCATCTTCAAACACACGTTTGGGATACAGTATGCAAAATGGTTCAGGAACATATGACCCTTTTATATTTTCAAATGGTGTGAAAAATTTAGGCAAGGTAAAATTTGGTGGGCAGATATATTATAAAATTTCTGCCTCTGGGAAGAATTCAAAAGGATACCAGCATGGTGATACCTTTAAAACTAATTTTTGGGGGTCATACCGGTGGGCAGATTATTTAAGCACTTCATTTAAAATTGATTATAATTTAAGAAAAAAAATGACAGGATCAGATAATGAAATGAATCCGAGAATGAGCCCTGTAATGGACTCAAAAAATCAAGGATATCAGAAATCATCATTAGGTTTTGGAATAAACTTTGTTAACCATAATGATTTTTTAAAAAATCATAGAATTGGGGTTGAGTTATTAGTTCCTATTTTCCAAAGATATAGAGGAATACAAATGTCAGAAAATTTTAAGACGGTTATTGGCTGGCAACATAGTTTTTAATATTAAATATTTGTTACATTATTTTTAATAATGATAGTAAGCATTTCGAGAATAAATTTTTGTAACTAATCGATTTGAGTTATTGTTAAATCTGGAGACATATAATTTTAATATTTAATATATATACTTTTTTTTTACGTTTTTTTATTTATATAATTTTAAAGAGACGCTTTTTTTTCCATTTATCTTTCGTTTCTCTAGTGTCTTTTATATTTATCAACAATTTTGATGAAATACGATACTCTGAGGAATTAGATAAAAAAGGAAATAAATTTGTATATGACCGTTTCACAGGTAAGAAGTGGAAATCAATTAGATAATTATACTATAAAATTTGCGATCATTTCTCAACAATAAAGTCTCTGGTCCCGGTAAATGATTCTACTTTAATATTACTCTGTTTTTTAAATTGTTCAATATACACTGATCTCGAATTTTCTTCATCTTCCTTAGTATGAAATTTTAAAATTGCGATTGCCTCAACTTCAGTTATCGAAACAACTTCTATAGAAATAATTCCTTTTAAATTTTCTATCATCTCATATTTAGCAAGCGCTTTCATAGCATCAGCGTCTATTTTTGAAGCAAACTTAATATGATTAATTCTCAAATGCATAAAACAAAAATATCATAATTAAAAGTTAATGGACAAATAAAAATTAATATTTATTGTTTTAATTTAATATGAAAAAAAAATATAAAATAAATTATAGCTTATTTATCAAGCCATCGGAAACCCATTTCGGAAAGCCTGTAGAGGAATGCAATTGTGGGGAATGTCCAGACTTTATATGTAAAAAAGATTTTTTTTTTATTAATGAGGGTGAAGAATATTACTGTCGGATAATTAGAAAAT
>JAOOJU010000092.1 GCA_028407765.1 Rickettsiales bacterium | reverse complement strand
CTAAAATGAGAATAGGTTATCTCGTAGATATCTTTGGAAGTATCGAAGCAATGAATGGGTTACCTCAGGTATTAAATCAGATTGCAAAAAAAAAAAATATAAACGTTATTGAATTTTATTCTACATCTGGGCTAATCAATTCGTTATTTATAAGTAATAATTGGGTTTCAACAATCGATGATGATCACGTTAAATTTATGAATAGGCTATATCCTCCTAAGTGGGTTGAGCCAGCCACAACTTCATTGATTTTATGGTGCAAGAATAAAAATAAAAGTTTTTATAATTTTTCTAAATTATATATTAACAAGTCTGATCTCGATCTAGACAGACCTTCTTCTGGTTTTTTAAGATCAGATTTTAACATCATTTAAAATTTGATAAAGTTTTTGGACAACTATTTTTGTTGTAAAAACATGTATTAGTGATATTTTACTATAAAATTAATTTTAAAAAGATTAAAGTGGATCTACCCTCAAAACTTAATAGCTTCAAAGAAACTGGCCTGGAAATATTTCCAGGAATAGTGGATAAAAACTTGTGTGAGAGTTATGTATCTAAATTAGAAAAAATACTCGACCTCAGGAAAAATAATAATAAGTATATTGGTGATAAATCTAATGAGGTGCTTTATACTTTTTTTAGAGAAGATCTTGCTTTGTCTAGTTTGATTACTCTCCCACTAGTAAATGAAATCATGATCAATCTAATTGATTCAGATTATGTTTTAATTTCTTGTCAAGCAAGGAATAGAACAAACTCTAAAAAAATAAATATCAAAAATATTTCTGGTGGTTTAGGCTGGCATACTGATGGAAGATTTGTTGGAAAAAACCTTTTGAAACCAAGTTTGTGTTATACTATTATTATAGCCCTTGAAGACTTTACAAAAGATAATGGCTCCACCAGATATGTAACTAATTCACATAAAAAAAAAAATAAACCTGAAAGAAACAAAGATTATAGTTTTTCCACACTTCAGATGCCTGCTGGCTCTATTGCTCTTATGGATACATCTATATGGCATACAGCCGGCCCTCCTACAGATAAGAGTAGATGGTCAATTTTTAGTATGTACGGTCCATGGTTTGTTAAACCTTATTTCAGTTATGTAGATAATTTTAATGGAGAAGAAATTAAAAAATTTTCACCACTATTACATAAGTTACTTCACTTCGACTCTACACCACCGTTAAATGAAAATGAAAGATTAGCTACACTAATGAGAGTCGGAATATAGTTGAAAAATTAATATTACAGTTAAAAAAAGAAATTAATGATTTTAAATATCTTTAATCGGCCTCAGATACTTTTGGTATAAGTAAGAGAATTTGTAAATTTGTTAATAATTATTGGGACTTGAAAGTAATCTTTACCTTTTTACGGTTTTCACCCTTTGACTAATGAAAGTTTTTCATATACTGATCATTTTCTATTGAAGCAGGTCCATGCTTCTCGTCAGAGTATTACGGTTAAATATTATTTATAGATAATGTAAAAAATAAAATTTTTTGTAAAATTTTCACTGGTTCTTTTTTAATTTTATAATAAGATTTAAGAAGTTATAACAGAGTGAGCGCATATCCTTTATACCTAAATACAATGATAATTGTTCATTGAGCTACTATCAATAACCCTTAAATAGAAAAAAACTTTTAACTAGTTATCCATAGTGTGTAAGTTCTTATCAATAAAAATATTTCCTAATCTAACAATATAATTTTTTTTTGCAGTTTGCTTTTTAGATTTAATATTAAATATATCTTTTAATATTATTTCAAACATATTAAGACCTGCAACAATTCCAGCACTGACTGATCCACTCAGACGTGAAGAAACATCAATTATATGAGGTTCTTTTTTTTTATCCAATGATATATCTAGGTCTAATATTCCAGTAAAGTTTAATTCACAAACTATTCTTTCAACCAAACTCTCTATTTTTAAATTCTTAACTATCATACATCCTACATTAACTGACGATAAATGATTCTCCCAGTTTCTCTCTCTTATTACTAGATATTTTATTTTACTTTTTGAAGCATAACAATCAACGTCAAAATTATTATTGGAGTAATACTTCATTAATAAAAAGTTATTCAAATTTATTTTATTTTTGACAATAAAGTCTATAATTTGTTTTTTTGGACCTATTGCGCAATTTCTATTTTGAATAGGTTCAATAAAATTTACTCTTTCGTTTATAATGAGGACACCACGTGAACCTCTTGATTTTCTGGGTTTTAAAACAATGTCCTTATAGTCTAATTTTCTAGTATTTAAGATATTTTCAAAATCATCAATTGAATTAACCTTAAAAATTTTTTCATTAATGATTTTTTTTTCGTCAAGGTAAGATAAAAATTTAAATTTATCAGTTAAAAGATTCAAATTATCTTTGAGAGGAAGTATTATTTTAGTTTTTAAGTCAGTTAAATCAGCATTACACAG
>JAOOJU010000094.1 GCA_028407765.1 Rickettsiales bacterium | reverse complement strand
CCATTTTCTCTTGATCTGCTTTGGTTTTTGGTTCAACAGCAACTTCAATTACTGGCTCAGGAAATTCCATTCTTTCCAAAATAACAGCATTATCTGGTTCACACAATGTATCTCCAGTAGTTGTATCCTTTAGTCCTGCAACAGCAATGATATCGCCTGCATAAGCATCTTTTATGTCTTCTCTAGAATTTGAATGCATTTGAAGCATTCTTCCAAATCTTTCTCTCTTGTCCTTAACTGAATTAAGAACAGAAGAACCAGCCGAAATTTTTCCAGAATACACTCTCATGAATGTCAAACTTCCTACAAAAGGATCATTAGCTATTTTAAAAGCTAAGGCTGAAAAAGGTTCAGAATCCGAGCTACTTCTTACGACATTTTCATCTTCAGCTCCATATTTAATTCCTTTTATCGCAGGAACATCGAGAGGGGAAGGAAGATAATCAACTACTGCATCAAGCATTGGTTGTACCCCCTTATTTTTGAATGAACTTCCACACAAAATGGGAACGAACTTTGATTCAATAGTTCCAATTCTAATAAGTGACTTGATTTTTTCCTCATCAGGAATGGTTCCATCTAAATATTTTTCCATTGCATCATCATCTAACTCTACAACACATTCAATTAGAGCTTCTCTATATTTTTCTGACTCAGCAATAAGGTTTTCAGGAATATCAACATAATTAAATTTAGCACCAAGCGATTCAGCTTCCCATATAATTGCTTTCATTTTAACCAGATCAACAACCCCTTGAAAATTATTTTCAGATCCTATTGGAAGTTGAATGACTAAAGAATTTGCTCCTAATCTATCTTTAATCATGTCAACGCAGCGATAAAAATTAGCACCGGTTCTATCCATTTTATTTATAAAACACATTCTTGGAACACCATACTTATCGGCTTGTCTCCATACAGTTTCTGACTGAGGCTCAACGCCGGCAACTGAATCAAAAACACAAACTGAACCATCTAATACTCTTAACGACCTTTCAACTTCAATTGTGAAGTCAACATGTCCTGGTGTATCGATTATATTAATTCTTTTATTATTCCAAAAGCATGTTGTTGCTGCCGAGGTGATTGTTATACCTCTTTCTTGTTCTTGCTCCATCCAGTCCATCGTAGCCGCACCGTCATGCACTTCTCCAATTTTATGAGAAACACCAGTATAATATAATATTCTTTCTGTTGTAGTGGTTTTACCGGCATCTATATGAGCCATAATACCAATATTTCGATAATCACTTAATTTTGTTTGTCTTGTCATTTTTTTACCACCTGTAATGAGAAAAAGCTCTATTTGCCTCAGCCATTTTATGCGTATCTTCTCTTTTTTTTACAGAGATACCCTTATTTTCATGTGCATCAATAATTTCAGAGGAAAGTCTTTCAATTATTGTTTTTTCACTTCTTTTCCTTGACGAAGACACTAACCATCTTATTGCTAGTGCTTGAGCTCTCTCTGCTCTTACCTCTACAGGCACCTGGTAAGTTGCACCTCCAACCCTTCTCGATCTTACTTCAATTCCAGGTTTTACGTTATTTAGTGCTTGCAAAAATATATCTATAGGTTCTTTATTCTTAATTACATTACTAGCTTTATCTAATGCTTTATAAACAATTTTCTCTGCAAGTGATTTTTTTCCATCAAGCATCATAATATTGATAAACTTGGACAAAACTAGATCATTATGTTTTGGATCTGGATATACATTTCGTTTTTCTGCTGCTCTTCGTCTAGACATTGTTCATCACTTTGGTCTTTTTGTTCCATATTTAGATCTTCGTTGTTTTCTATCTTTGACGCCCTCAGTATCCAAGACTCCTCTTAAAACATGGTATCTTACCCCTGGCAAATCTTTAACTCGTCCACCTCTGAGAAGCACAACTGAGTGCTCTTGAATATTATGTCCTTCGCCAGGAATATAACTTGTAACCTCAAAACCATTTGTTAACTTAACCCTAGCTACTTTTCTCAGTGCAGAATTTGGTTTTTTAGGAGTTGTAGTATAAACTCTAGTACATACACCTCTTTTCTGAGGACACGCTTCCAAAGCGGGTACTTTATTTCTTTTGACCTGCTTCGTTCTTGAAGAACGAACTAGCTGATTTATTGTAGGCATTTATGCTTCCCAAATAATTAATAGAAATTGTGTTTGGCTTTTAACCACGACCAATTATTTGTTGGATCTTAATACTTTTTTTAAATGAGTCAACTAAAGAATTTTTTAATTATTTAGGATTGAACAACATCTTCTTTTGTTTTTTCAACTTTCTCTGACTCTTCAGTTGATTTTAATAACTCTTTATCTTTTTTTGCGGCCGCAATCTTTGCTTGTGCCAAGAAAGAACCAGT
>JAOOJU010000091.1 GCA_028407765.1 Rickettsiales bacterium | reverse complement strand
AAAGGAAATGTAGTGAGAAAAATGTTTGCTGACGTAGATGGTGATGTTTTTGTTATGATTGATGCAGATGATACATACGATGTAAAAAATATTAATCAAATGATTGATAATTTGATCCAAAATGATCTGGATATGCTGGTAGCTAGAAGAAAAAGTGTAGAACAAAAAGCTTACAGATTTGGGCATAAGTTGGGCAATATTCTTTTTTCATATTTAGTGAAGATTATCTTTGGAAATCAAATAGATGATCTTTTCTCTGGCTTTAGAGTGTTTACAAGGAGGTTTGTTAAATCATTCCCTGGAAATTCTAATGGATTTGAAATTGAGACAGAATTAACCATTCATGCATTAGAACAAAGGTTAGCAGTTGGAGAAATGGATTGTGATTACAAATCAAGACCTTCAGGATCATCAAGCAAATTAAACACAATACAAGATGGTTTAAAAATTTTAAGAGTAATTTTAGTTCTGATTAAAGATGAGAGACCTTTATTCTTTTTCTCTTCATTTGCTGTTTTTTTTGTTTTTTTTTCTCTAATTTTGGGTATTCCAATAATCCTTAACTTCATGGAAACAGGGCTCGTCGAAAAAATTCCTTCTGCGATCTTAGCTGCAGTAAATATGGTAATTGCATTTCTGAGTTTTTTTTCCGGATTGATACTTGATGTTATAAAAAAATCACGGCATGAAAGAAAAAGATTAAACTATTTAATGGTGAAAAAGTGAAATTATTTGATTTGTATTTTAATAATCTCTTTTTTTGACATATTTTTTCTTTCTTCTATTAAGTCTTTGTTTTTTTCTTCAACCAACCATACCATCTGCATTGCTAAAGCGTGAACTTTTTTCGCTCTTGTATCTCCTGATAGAAATCTAGAAAATTGTCTTTTACTTATCCCAAGTGCATTTGATGCTTGATCTATTGTCAATTTAACTTCTTTGAGCCATATTTTAATTTCAAAGGGTTCAGGATTATTGATATTGTCAAACATAACTAATTTTTATTTATATAGGATTTTATATATTGTTTTTCAAAAAGCTTCTTTCTTTTTTTAACGTTGTTATTTCTATCAAATTTAGAAATCAATATTATAGAAACAAAAGAAATAGAAACTGAAAAAAGAGCAGGGTATTTGTAAGGAAAAATTGGATTTTGGTTACCTAGAATATCTACCCATACAACAGGGCCTAATATTACTAACGTAATTGCAGTAAACAATCCCAAAAAACCTCCTATTACAGCTCCCTTAGTTGTTAGACCTCTCCATTTAATAGACAGGAGTAGAACCGGAAAATTAGCGCTAGCTGCGATAGCAAAAGCTAATCCCACCATGAAAGCTACATTTTGTCCTTCAAATGAAATACCTAAAATTATTGCCAAAATTCCTAATATAATAGTTGAAATTTTAGAAACTAAGATTTCTTTTTTCTCAATAGTTTTTCCTTTACAAATTACGAAAGCATATATGTCATGACTTATAGCTGAAGCTCCGGCTAATGTTAGACCAGACACAACTGCTAGTATAGTTGCAAATGCAACAGCAGAAATAAAACCGAGGAAAAAATCACCACCCAATGCATGAGATAGATGAATAGCTGCCATATTATTAGAACCAATTAACTTTCCAGAAATATCTACATATAAATAATTATCTGTTAGTAGAACTATAGCTCCAAAGCCAATAATAAATGTCAATATATAAAAATAACCAATAAATACTGTTGCGTATGCTGCAGAAACTCTTGCACTTTTAGCATCAGGAACAGTAAAAAACCTCATAAGAATATGAGGTAATCCTGCTGTACCAAATATTAGAGCAATTCCAAGAGAAATTGCAGAAATAGGATCTGAAATTAGTTGTCCGGGACTTAATATTTCTTCGCCATTTGCATGTAATTTAGTGGCCTTTGAAAATAAATCATTAAAGCTGAATTCACTGCTTTTCATTACCATAAAAGCAAGAATCGATGCTCCGAGTAATAGTAATATTGCTTTTATAATTTGTACCCAGGTAGTAGCTATCATTCCTCCAAAACTAACATATACAATCATAAGTATCCCAACTATCCATACTGCGTATTCATAAGGAAGATTAAATAATGTCTGAATTAATCCACCAGCACCAACCATTTGTGCTATTAGATAAAGTAAAACAACAGTTAAAGTTCCTAATGAAGCAATTAACCTTATATACTTTTGCTCAAATCTTATAGAGGTAGCATCTGCAAAGGTATATTTTCCTAGGTTCTTTAGTTTTTCAGCTAGTAGAAATAAAATTATTGGCCAACCTACTAAAAAACCAATAGAATATATTAAACCATCAAAGCCAGAAAAATATACTAGGCCAGATATTCCTAAAAATGAAGCTGCAGACATATAATCACCGGCTATGGCTAAACCATTTTGAAACCCTGATACTTTTCCCCCTGCAGCATAAAAACTATCTTTACTTACTGTTTTTTTTGAAGCAAAATATGTAATTATAAGAGTCGAAAGAACAAATAAAGAAAAAATAATACCCGCATAATAATTACTTTCTTCTTCTGCTG
>JAOOJU010000090.1 GCA_028407765.1 Rickettsiales bacterium | reverse complement strand
CTGAGTGAAAATATGAATGCTAAAAGATTTTTTATGATAATCGCTCAGATGTTTAAGTACATTGACCAAGATCAACCAGTAAGGTTTTTAATTGCTGAATGTGATTATGCAATGACCGCACTCACTGCACTTTATTTTGCAAAATTATTTAATCTAGATGAAAAAATAGATATTTCACCTTTGTTTGAAACAGAAAAAGCACTAGCTAATGGTCATCTAGTTGTTGAAACATTGGTAAAAAATGAGTACTATAGAAAATATTTGTTAAAAAGAGGAAAAATTTGTATTCAGACCGGGTTTTCTGATGCAGGAAGATATTTAGGACAACCGGCAGCAGTGCTCTCAATTGAAAACCTTCAGAGGAAAATAGCCAAAGTACTTGCTGATAATAATCTTTCGGCAATAAAATTATTAATATTTGATACTCATGGTGAATCTATTGGTAGAGGTGGTCATCCAGTCTCATTAGAAGAAAGATTACAATATATAAATTGTTCGTATACTAGAAAGAAACTTAACGAGTGGAATATAAAATTAATACAAGAAGTAAGTTTTCAGGGTGGAGATGGCTATCAATATTTTTTTAATCCCGACTTGACCTATGCTGCTTTGACAAGAATAGCGGAATTTTCCTTGACAAATAATCATAACTTTAATGACGATCTTCTTTATAAGTCTCCAGATTTCGGTGTAGAATTTGTTAATACTATCAAACAATTCAATACTGACATAATGGATGATCCAAATTATGCAGCACTTTTAAATGTTTTTGGTTCTAATCTTTTACACTCCTCAGGTTCAAGAGCAGTTAAAAGACAAAATGATAGTGGTGTGAAAACTTTAGTCTATCACCCAAGTCAAACAAGAGCTATCCCACAAAATAGTATATTACAGCAATTAGGAATGCTTGCAAATTCCCTTGGAGGTATTGGAAAGTTCTTAAGAAAAGATCCTAAGAAATTTGAGGAATACTATAATAAATCAGAAAGATTTAAAAGAATACTTGATAGTGTCAAATATGCTTTTGCTTTTAGTGATATAGAAGTCCTCAAAGCATACATAGATACTTTTGATCCTGGAATGTGGTTGTCATGGTCTACACGAACTGCAGATATTCAGAGAAGTAATAATATGAAAGCTGTTGCTAATCTTTTAGAGTCGTGTGATATACATTGGAGACTAAATAAGGTTTACAGAGAATTACATCAAGAGTACATGGAGATCAGAGATTGGATTTTGGGCACAAAATCAAAAGGAAGAATTGCTGTAGGTAGAGGGAGAGTGATAGAAAAGGAAATAAGAGATGAACTCTTATTAATGCACGGTACCAGAGTTGCTATTTTTCATGAGTTATTTTTACTTTCAGTTCAAATTCCTAAATTTAGTGATCAAGCAGGCGTATCAAGAGATGAAGTTATTGCAAAACTGATTAGGTTCGATGTTACAGATGCGGTAAAAATTTTAAGGTCAATTTTTCCAGTCGGAAAAGAAAAGATAAATTATTCAGACTATGGAGAAAAATCAAATTACATCAGTGAGAAAGACATTAATTATATCACAGAAGAAAATACAATTTTTAAAAAACTTGAGGCTTTACATGAGTGCTCAAAAAGGGTTGGTACAGGAATAACTCATTTTATTGGCGCAGTTGGATAATCACTTTTTAAGTTTGTTTTGTTCTTCAATTGCAACAATATTTTCTTCAGAAAGATTTAATTTTTCGGATAATCTTTGTAATTCTTTCCTTTCATTATCATCAATGAAATCATCCTGAAGCATATCCTTGAGTTTATCTTCATATTTTTTTTGATTTCTTCTTGTAAAATCGGTGAAAGCGGCCGCTAATATTCCTGATGGTAAAGCTACAGTTAAAATTCCTAAAATAATTATTATTGAACCAAAAATTTTTCCAATGGAAGTTACTGGATAAACATCTCCATAACCAACACTGGTAAGGGTTACGATTGCCCACCACATTGCGTGTGGAATGCTTCCAAATTTATCAGGCTGTATATCTTTTTCTACTAGATACATACCACTTGATGAAATGATTAGAGCGATGAATAGAATAAAATATGCTGCTCCAAATGATTTTCTTTGATCCCACATTACAGATAATAAACTATTTATAGAACTTGAATATCTAGAAAACTTTAATAATCTTATTATTCTGAGTGCCCTTATAAACCTCAGATCAATACTTGGATATATTAATGCAATTAAACTTGGAAGAATTGCCATTGCATCAACTATTGCTGCAAAACTGAAAATGTAATTTATCCTTTTTTTTGTATTACTAATCCCAACGGATTCTTGATCAATACATGACCAAAGTCTTATAAAATATTCTATAGTAAAAATTGTAACAGAAAAAAATTCAAAGTACTGAAAAAATATTTTGTAGTTAACGTAAATACTTTCGACTGTTTCTAGAATAACTGACAAAACATTCAGAGAAATAAGGCATAATAAAAAGATATCGACTTTCTTACTAAGTGTATCATTCTCACTTCCAGGTTCTAGAAGCTCCCAACATCTTTTTCTAATAGAAATATAATTTATATTTAAACTCCTGAGTTATTTAATTGGAC
>JAOOJU010000009.1 GCA_028407765.1 Rickettsiales bacterium | reverse complement strand
TTTCTAATGAAATTACCGATGCATCCAATGGTGTTAATATTGGTGATCCTTTTGAATCAACAAATAGAGAAATTTTTTCCATA
The DNA here is from genome assembly GCA_028407765.1 of Rickettsiales bacterium. Lineage (GTDB taxonomy): Bacteria > Pseudomonadota > Alphaproteobacteria > Methylaequorales > Methylaequoraceae > TMED211. The sequence continues at coordinate 32,234 of JAOOJU010000009.1, read as the reverse complement.
AATGAAAAACTAGATGACTATCTTTTTAAACCTGTAGCCAGAGGTTGGAGAGAAATACCAGACTTTCCAAGAAAGAATCTAAGCAATTTGGCAGAAACTGCAGGTGCTCCACTAGATATCGCAAATGCTATTTTACAACTAAACACTGAAAGTATAAGATTAACTCTAAGTAGGTTCATCATAAATATTACCTTTGGTATTGGTGGTATGTATGACGTAGCAAGTACAGAGGCCTTTGGAAATATAGAAAAAAGAAATGAGGATTTTGGCCAAACTCTCGCTGTTTGGGGATTCTCAGAGGGACCATATGTTATGTTACCAATTTTTGGACCATCCAACATTAGAGATTCTATTGGAAGAGGAGTCGATACAATATTTAACCCATTAACATTTGCCTATAGAATGAATGGAATAGGCTTTGAGTCAAGATTACCGCAACCAGTTGTTCAAGGTGCAACAACCAGAGAAAAATATATGGACTATATAGATGAAATAAAGTCATCCTCCTTAGATTTTTATGCAACGATGAGGAGTCTTTACAGTCAGCAGAGGGAAAAAGAAATTTTAAACGGTAAAAAAAAAAAAATTAAAAATATCAACTATGAAGTACCATCGTATGAATTTTCACCCGAAATCAAGATAAATCAAGAAATAGATAATAATATTAGTTCTCCAAAAATTATAAAAGATAAAGATTCACTTCCTTCATCAAGTTATCCTGAGTATAATGAAACTGACTTACTTACTAACTAATATAAATTTATATGAAAATTAAATTATATGTTTTTATTTTACTAATAATTCCTTTTGGAATCAGCGCTAATGAAAACCTAAAAAAAAGTAGGATATTTATTGAGGAGCTCGGTAAAAAGGTTATAACAGATATTGCAGATGTTCAAATATCACCTGAGCAAAGACAAATGAATTTCAGAAAACTTTATTTCAATGCTTTTGACAATGAATATATATCTAAATTTGTATTAGGTAGGCATTGGAATAAAATTGATACTAAAACTAAACAAAAATTCATTAAATCGTTCAACGATTATCTTATTATGATTTATGCACCAAAATTTAAGGGTTGGAGTGGAAAATTTAAAACACTAAGTTCAGAGTTTCAAGATAATATGTATGTTGTTTCAATGAGTTTAGTATCGAATAAAAAGGCCCCAACTTTAAAATTAGACTGGAGAATGTACATAGCAAAGACTGGAAATTTCAAGATTCTTGATGTTAATATTGATGGCGTAAGTATGTTAGTAACACAAAGAGCAGAGTTCTCCTCAGTTATTAAGAATCATCCAAAAGGTGTAAATGGTCTCATCGAACAGATGGTTAAAAAAGTTAAGTCCTTGCACATAATTTAATTATATTAAATTTCAGAAAAAAAATTTGGTAGGCCCGGTAGGACTCGAACCTACGACAACACCGTTATGAGCGGTGCGTTCTAACCAACTGAACTACGGGCCTTTAATATATAAAAAAAACTTGATTTTTTTTATATATTACACCAGATAACATATCAATTTATACCTTAAACTTTTAATTTTTCAAATTAATCTATTCGAATTTTTTTGTTTTATTTGTGTTTTTCTATGAAGGCCTTAAAGGATTTGAAAAAAGTTCATCAGGAGATATAACATTTTTTTATTCAATAAAATTTAGTTATCTATAATTACTTAAAGAATAATTAATTATCAAGAAAACTTCTCAATTTTCTTGATCTGCTTGGATGTTTCAATTTTCTTAGACCTTTAGCTTCGATTTGCCTTATTCTTTCTCTAGTTACCGAAAATTGCTGGCCTACTTCTTCTAAGGTATGATCTGTATTCATTCCTATTCCAAACCTCATTCTTAAAACTCTTTCCTCTCTTGGCGTTAATGATGACAAAACATTTGTTGTTGCCTCCCTCAGATTATTTTGTATTGCTGCATCTAATGGGAGTTTAATATTTTTATCTTCTATGAAATCACCCAAATGACTATCATCTTCATCGCCCACTGGGGTTTCTAAACTTATTGGTTCTTTGGCTATTTTTAAAACTTTTCTTACTTTTTCTAGAGGCATTCCAAGCCTGCTTGCTAATTCTTCCGGTTGAGGTTCTACACCATTTTCATTCAAAAGTTGCCTGGAAACTCTGACCAATTTACTTATGGTTTCTATCATATGGACAGGAATTCTTATTGTCCTTGCTTGGTCTGCTATTGATCTAGTGATTGCTTGTCTTATCCACCAAGTTGCATAGGTAGAAAATTTATAACCTCTTCTATATTCAAATTTATCTACTGCTTTCATTAAACCAATATTACCCTCTTGAATTAAATCCAAGAACTGTAGACCTCTGTTAGTATATTTTTTAGCTATAGAAATCACCAATCTTAAATTAGCTTCAATCATTTCTTTCTTAGCAAGATTTGATTGTCTAACACCGTTATTTACTAATTTAGAAATCTCTTTAATCTCTTGTAAAGTCATCATAGACGCCTCACAGATTTCAAAAAGTGACTTAATAGTATCAATATTTTCTGTTTTTTTTCCAAACTGTGCCCATTTTAGTTTTTTTCTTCTGGACAGATTCTTTAGCCAGGCTTTGTTTAAAATATTCTGATCATATTCTTCGTAGAAGTCTTTTTCTTTTATCTTTAACTTTTTTGCTACTAGGAGTAGTTTCCTCTCAGATGCGCTTATTCTCCTACTAAATTGATTAAGTTGATCAACAATTTCATCAATTCTAGATTGATTTATATAAAAAGACCTGATCATCTGAGCTACTTTTTCCTTTGATCTTTCATGTTTTGAAATAATTTTTTTGTCTATTTTTTTATTGTCAAAATACATTTCTATTATCTTTTTTTGAAGTTTCTTAAGTTCTTTAAATTTTTTTGAAAAATTACTTAAACTTTCAAAAATAATAGGCCTCAAGTTTTCTTCTTTTTCTAAAATTGACAAATCAGAGCCTAATTCATCAGCATTATCATTATCAAAGTCCGACTCATTTTCATTCTCACTCTCTGAATCAAGTTCCTCACTTTCAGACTCTTCACTAAATATTTCTTTAGGTTCCTTATCTGAATCATCGATAAATGTATCGTCTGATTCACCACATATAGAACGATAAGTTGCGTCTAGATCAATCAGGTCTCTCAATGGTCTTTCAGATTTTGAATATGAATGAAAAAAATCATCAACGTATTCCATGGATATAAAACAGTTCGAAAATGATTCAATCGTAACTTTTTTTCCTTCTTCGATTCTTTTTGCTATTTCTATTTCTCCTTGTCTTGAGAGTAATTCTACATTGCCCATTTCTTTCAAATACATCCTAACTGGGTCATCTGTCTTTCCAGTATCATCTTCTTTATATCCAGTAACTTCAACTTTGGTTTCTTCTTCTGCCGCATCTTCATCATTTTGATGAATTTGTATACCCATAGATGAGATTTTAGATTGAAATTCATCTATCACTTCCGAACTTTCATCTGAAAGCAAAGTCTCAATTTCGTTTAAACTCAAAAAACCATTTTTTTTTCCCTTAATTAAAAGTTTTTTGATTAGTTCATTTGATTTATCAATAATAGGTTCTTCAGTTAAAATCTTTTTTACTATTTTCTTATTTTGTTTCTTTTCAAGCATAGGATTTTTATTGGTAATAGAAACTACAGAATTCTATAGTTTAAATATTCATTATTAAAATTAAATTATTTCTTACAGTTAATTTATGAATATATAATGAATATTTCCTAAAATTCACGTTTTTTTATTATATTTATTTCTTTAGTTATTTTCTCATGCATATTTATATATTTTTCCATCTCTGTAGAGTTACTGAGTTCACTTATTTTCCTTTTAATATTCTCTCGTTGCTCAATCAGATTTGGTAATCTTAAATTTAAAATAACCCCTTCAATTAACTTCTTTTTTTCTATTTGATTAAGATTTTTAAAATGGTTATTTCTTGTGCTCTCAAGACTTTCTACCAAACCTTCTATCTTATTTTTAGTATAGTTGACAATATCAAGCACTTTATCTGCTTGTTCATTTTCAATTATTTTTTTAACAATAACCCTTTTTTTTTCTTCTAATAAGTTATCCTCAAATTGAATTCTCACAATTTCTTCCAAAAAATCATTAATTATTTCTTCTTCAAATAAAAGGAAACTTAGTAAAATTTTCTCATTATTTTTTTGAGATTTATATTTTTTTGCAGTAGGTAAATATTTTTTTTGTTTCTGAGAAGAAAGTTTTTTATCAAATTTCCTTAAATTCCATACGTAATCATTTTTCTTTGATTTGAAAAAACTAAAATACTCTGACGATACAAGTTTATTTTCTATTATATTCGAAATTCTTTTTATTTCTTCATCAATTAGCGCTAAAAATTCTGGCGTTTGATTATTCTCACCAATGATTATCTCCCAAACGAAATCAGATAAATTTTTAGCATTAAGTTTTAATTCTTCAAAACTTTCTTTTCCAAATTCATTAACATAATTGTCTGGGTCTTGACCCTCAGGAAGAATAACAAACTTTATTGACTTGCCTGGTTTTAAATATTTCAAGACTTTTAAAGCAATACTTTTCATAGCCTTTAGACCAGCAATATCTCCATCAAAACATATAATTGGGATATCAACTATACTCCATATTTTATTTATTTGTGTTTCTGATAAAGTTGTTCCAAGACTTGCAACCGAAGTTTCAATTTTTTTTGAATTTAGTCCAATTACATCTAAATAACCCTCGACTAAGATCAATTCATTATTCTTCTTAATATCATTAATATTCTGTTCAAGGCCGTATAAATTTTCACTTTTTTTAAAAATAATGTTCTCAGCAGAATTAATATATTTTATTTTAGAATTAGAAATAGTCCTTCCCCCAAATCCGATAATTTTTCTTGAAAAACTAAAAATAGGAAATGTAATTCTATCGCTAAACCTAGAAAAATGTTTTTTGTTTTTACTTGATTTTATTAGAATACCTTGGTCATATATTTCTGGAAGAGAGAAACCTTTGCTTTCTAGGAATGTAACTAAATTTTCGCTATTCTGATCACAATACCCTATTTCAAACTTTTTGACTAACTTATCTGAAATAGAACGTGAATTTAGATAGCTTTTAGCTGTTTTATTATTTAAAAGTTCTTTCTTAAAAAACTCATTGCATTGATAGAGAAGTTCATACCCTTTTATTTCTTTAGTATTTCTAATATTTATATTCTTATCACTAACTTTTATACCTAATTCACTAGAAACTATTTTAAGCGATTCAGTAAAAGTGATTTTTTCATATTTAGTAAGAAAGGTAAAAACATTCCCACCAACTCCACATCCAAAACAATAAAATAATCCTTTTTGATCATTAATAGAAAAAGAAGGTGTTTTTTCATTATGAAATGGACATCTTGCAACAAAACCATCACCTCGAGGAATTAATTCGACATATTTACTTAAATATTCTGAAAGTCTTATTTTATTATTAAATTTAGAAAGAATATCTTCGATGGTATATTTCATTAAGATAAATTAGATTTTGCCATTCCCGCAGCAACTTTAAAATCTAGCTGTCCTGGATACCTTTCCTTTAAAGTATTAATAACTTTTCCTAGATCCTTAATTGTATTAGCTTGCAACTCAGAACAAACCTCCGATATAATCTTCTCCAAATCTTTGTCTGTAATTTGTTTTGGTAAAAATGATTCAATAATTTCTATTTCTTTTGATTCTCTATTTTTAAGTTCATCTCTGCCAGCATCAGCATATATCTTTACACTTTCTTTTCGCTGTTTAATCATATTTTGGAGGAGGTTTAGAATATCAGGATCACCAATCTCATTAGCTTCATTTTTTGCTCTATACTCTATGTCTCTGTCTTTTATTGCAGCTATTATTAATCTAACAGTTGAGACAGAAAGATCATCTTTCTTCCTAATACTATCATCAAGATAAGTCTTAAGTTCTATTCGTAAATTGGACATTATTATATTAACCTTAAATATTATTTTTACCTTAAATCTAATTTTTTTTCAAATCACATTTTAGAATCAAGATTAAATAAGTTATATACTTGTATTTATATTTAATGAAAGTGTATATTACAATTCTGCATGAAAAATAAAGAAATCAAGATTATTGAGAAAAACTGTTTGCTTTTACTAGAAAGCGGTGAGTCTTATTATGGTTGTGGTTTTGGTAATTATGGTACTGCTCTTGGAGAAATTTGCTTCAATACATCAATAACAGGTTATCAAGAGATTTTAACTGACCCCTCATATAAAAATCAAATTATAACCTTTACATTTCCATACGTAGGTATTGTTGGAACAAATGATGAAGATAATGAAAGTAATAGAATGCATTCAGTTGGATGTGTTGTAAATAATGCCCATACAAAAGCCTCAAATTTTAGGTCTACATTGAATTTTAATGATTGGTTAAAAAAACAAAATAGAACTGGAATATCTGGTGTTGATACAAGATCACTTACAAGAATGATAAGGGAAAAAGGAGCATCTAAAGCTCTAATCCATTTTCCTGAAAATAGAATATTTGAAATAAAAAAGCTTAAAAATTTGCTTAAAAATTTTCCATCTATGAACGAGCAAGATTTAGCAAAAGAGATCTCTACAGTTAAAATATATGAATGGACTAATACTGGTAAAAAATTTATTAATGAAGACAATTTATTCCTGTATAAAGAAAAAAAAGTCATTGCCGTTATAGATTTTGGTGTAAAAAATAATATTTTAAATTTGTTAAGAAATTTAGGATACAAAATATTGGTTTTTCCTCTTGATTATAAATCTAGTAAAATTAAGAAAATAAATCCCGATGGCATCTTTTTATCAAATGGGCCAGGTGACCCAAAAGCCACATTTTTTTTGATAAAAGATAATTTAAGTGATTTATTCAATTTATCTATCCCAACATTTGGTATCTGTCTTGGTCATCAAATTCTGGCTCTAGCGTTCGGAGCAAAAACCAAAAAAATGCATCATGGACATAGAGGAGCTAATCATCCAGTAAAAAACTTAAAAGATAATACCGTTGAAATAACTGTTCAGAATCATGGCTTTGTTGTTGAAAATGAAAATCTCCCTGAAGAAATCAAAGTATCTCATATTTCACTTTTTGATAATACAATTTCTGGAATAGAAATTAGTAATAAACCATTTTTTTCAGTTCAATATCATCCTGAAGCTTCACCTGGACCATGTGATAGTCAATATCTATTTTTAAAGTTTAAAGAATATATAGAGAAGTATGCCAAAAAGAAATGATCTGAAATCTATAATGATTATTGGTGCAGGTCCAATAGTCATTGGACAAGCTTGTGAATTTGATTATTCAGGAGCACAAGCTTGTAAGGCTTTGAAAGAAGAAGGCTTCAGAGTTATTTTGGTCAATACTAATCCTGCGACAATAATGACTGACCCTGATATGGCTGATGCAACCTATATTGAACCATTAACAATCGATTCGTTAGAAAAAATTATAGATAAAGAAAAACCAAATGCACTTCTTTCTACAATGGGGGGACAAACAGCATTAAATATATCAATGGAATTAGAAAAAAAAAAAATTTTAAAGAAATATAATGTCGAACTCATAGGTGCAACTAAAAAAGTTATTGAGAAGGCAGAGAATAGAGATCTTTTCAAAAACTCAATGAAAAAAATAGGACTTCATACACCAAAAGGTTTTGTTGTAAAAAGTTTAAAAGAGGCCAAAAAAGTTATAAAAAAAATTGGCTTTCCTATTATTCTAAGACCTTCCTTTACTTTAGGTGGAGCTGGTGGTGGGGTAGCTGATAATGAGAAAGAATTTTTTGAAATTTTAAACAAAGGTCTAGCACTTTCTCCAATTAAAGAAGTTTTAATTGAAGAATCAATCATTGGTTGGAAAGAGTATGAGATGGAGGTTGTAAGGGATAAGAATGATAATTGTATAATTATTTGTTCAATCGAAAATATTGATCCCATGGGCATTCATACTGGGGATTCAATAACTGTTGCTCCAGCTTTAACTCTTTCTGACAAAGAATTCCAAAAAATGAGAATGGATTCAATTAAAGTAATCAGAGAAATTGGTGTTGAAACTGGTGGTTCAAATGTCCAATTCGCAATAAATCCTAAAAATGGAAGATCAGTTGTGATTGAAATGAATCCTAGAGTTTCTAGATCGTCAGCATTAGCTTCAAAAGCCACAGGTTTCCCAATTGCTAGAATTGCAACAAAACTAGCAATAGGATACTCTCTGGATGAACTTAAAAATGATATTACTAAAATAACACCAGCTTCATTTGAACCCACAATTGATTATATTGTAACAAAAATTCCTCGCTTTACTTTTGAAAAATTCAATCAAACTGAAGCAAAACTTGGTACATCAATGAAATCAATTGGTGAATGCATGTCTATTGGGAGGAATTTCAAAGAGTCATTTCAAAAAGGAATAAGAAGTCTGGAAATAGGACTATCTGGACTTAACTCTCCATTAGAATTAAAAGGTAAATCTATTAAAGAACTTCGTAATTTACTTAAGATTCAATCACCTTATAAGTTTCTTTTAATTGCTGAGTGCATAAGAAGAAAAATATCTATATCTGAAATCTGTTTACTGACTAAATATGATTTTTGGTTTGTTAACGAAATATCTGAATTAATAAAGATCGAAGAGGAGACTAAATTAAGAAAAATAGATAAAGATTTTTATTTATATTTAAAAATGAACGGTTTTTCAGATATCAGAATTAAGGAATTATCTAAAATCTCTATGAAAAAAATAAATACTTTAAAAATAAAATATAATATTAGACCTTGTTTTAGAACTATTGACACATGTTCAGGAGAATTCCCTTCAAAAACACCATATATGTACTCGTCTTACAGCAATATGGATTCTGTTCCTTACTTTGAGAAAGAAACCAAGTTATCTAACAAGAAAAAGGTAATAATTCTTGGAGGTGGTCCGAATAGGATTGGTCAAGGTATTGAATTTGATTATTGCTGTGTTCATGCAGCATATGCCTTGAAGGAAATGAATATAGAAGCAATTATGGTTAACTGTAACCCAGAAACAGTATCAACAGACTTTGATACCTCAGATAGACTTTATTTCGAACCCTTAGACGAAGAGTCTGTTTTAGAAGTTTGCAAGGCTGAGAGTTCTGTTGGAAAACTACTTGGGGTTATTGTCCAGTTAGGTGGGCAAACTCCTTTAAAATTATCAAAAATGTTAATTGAGAATGGTATACCAATATTGGGTACATCATTTGACTCAATTGATTTAGCAGAAGACAGAGATAGATTTAAGTCTTTAGTCAATGATCTAAAGCTTAATCAACCAGAAAACTCAATCGTTTACAGTCACAATGAAGCAAAAAAACTCATCAAAAAACTTGATTTTCCAGTTGTGGTTAGGCCATCATATGTTCTGGGTGGAAGAGCAATGAGAATTTTATACAACAGTGATGAACTTAACGATTACTTCAAGTCCGAACTAACTCATCCCGATAGGGCAATATTAATTGATAAATTTTTAAATGATGCCAAAGAAATTGACGTTGATGCTATTTCAGATGGTAAAAATGTTTTTATAGCGGGAATACTTGAACATATTGAAGAAGCTGGAATACATTCAGGTGATTCCGCATGTTCGTTTCCTCCACAAACAATAAGTAAACAATTAATAAGTTACATAAATAATGCAACAACGAAAATAGCTAAAAAATTAGGAGTCAAGGGCTGTATAAATATACAATTTGCTGTCAAAGAAAATAAAGTTTTCCTCATTGAAGTTAATCCCAGAGCAAGTAGAACAGTCCCATTTATAGCTAAGTCAATTGGAAAGCCCCTTGCTAAGATAGCAACTAAAGCAATGCTTGGTAAGAATTTAACTAAAACTAAGCTTGAGAATAATATTAAGACCAGAGTGAGTGTTAAAGAATCAGTTTTTCCTTTTGATAGATTTCCTGGAGAAGATACAGTTCTTGGGCCTGAAATGAAATCTACTGGAGAAGTAATGGGGATAGACAGTAGTTTTCCTATGGCTTTTATTAAATCACAAATAGCATCAAACAATAACTTACCAAATAAAGGAAATGTTTTTATTTCCGTTAAAGATGAAGATAAAGAAAATATCATTTTAATGTCACAGATCTTAATAAAACTTAACTTTAAATTGTTTTGTACAAAAGGAACAGCAAGTTTTTTAGAGAAGTATCTTATCAAAACAAATTCTATTCATAAAGTCGGTCAAGGTTATCCTCACATAGTCGATTATATAGAGGACAATAAAATACAATTAATAATTAATACTACTCAAGATAGACAGTCTTTAAAAGATAGTCATTCTATTAGAAAAGCAGCAATAAGATACAAAATACCCTATATCACCACTATTTCCGCCGCAAAATTAGCAATAACAAGTATTAACGTTATGATCAATCAAGAAATACAGGTAAAATCTCTTCAAGAGTATTATAAAGAATAGAAATTATTGTAAAAGTTATTATAATATTATTTTAACTTTAAGATTATGATTATGACTGAGAAATTTCCAATGACATCAGAAGGTTTTAAGAAACTTAAACTAGAGCTTGAAGATTTAAAAAATATACAAAGACCGATGGTTATAAAGTCCATTGCTGAAGCAAGAGAACATGGTGATTTATCAGAGAATGCTGAGTATCACGCAGCCAGAGAGAAGCAAAGTTTTATCGAAGGTAAAATAAGTGATTTAGAATCAAAAATTAGTAGAGCTGAAATTATAGATACGACATCTCTAGATAACTCCAGAGTGACTTTTGGAGCAACAATAGAGTTAATTGATCTTGAGTCTGATTCAAATCATATCTACACAATAGTTGGTGTAGACGAGGCAGATATAGAAAAGAAACTTATTTCTATTAATGCACCTTTGTCAAAAGCAATGATTAATAAAGAAGTTGGTGATGTAGTTGAAGTCACAACACCTAATGGACTAAAAGAATATCAAGTTAAATCAATAAGTTTTAACTGATTATGTCAAAAGTTGAAAAAGTTTTAATAATTGGTTCTGGACCAGCAGGATATACTGCAGCTATTTATGCAGCAAGATCTGGTTTGGACCCTCTAATGATTACTGGCTTGGAACCAGGAGGACAACTAATGATTACAACAGATGTTGAAAATTACCCTGGGTTTGAAGATGCAGTTCAAGGACCATGGTTAATGGATCAAATGAAAAAACAAGCAGATTCTGTCGGAACTAGAATTGAATATGATAAAGTAATTAAGGTTGATTATAGTTCTTTTCCTTTCAAATCTTACACTGAAAAAGGAAAAATAATTGAATCCTATACAACTATTATATCTACTGGTGCTAAAGCTAAATGGCTGGGTATTCCCGGTGAAGAATATTTTAGAGGTTTTGGGGTATCTGCATGTGCAACATGTGATGGTTTTTTCTTTAAAAATAAAGAAGTTGCCGTAGTTGGTGGAGGAAATACAGCAATCGAAGAAGCAATATTTCTATCAAATTTGTGCGAGAAAGTTACTTTAATTCATAGACGGTCTGAATTGAGAGCTGAAAAAATTTTACAGGATAGATTGAAAAAAAGAAAAAATATTGTTTTTCTCTGGGATTCGTCTGTTAAAGAAATCATAGGAAAAAAATCACCGAAAGAAATTACAAAAATAAAAGTTGAAAATAAAAATAGTGAAGTAAAGTATCTTGAAATATCAGGTATTTTTATTGCAATAGGACACAAACCGGCTACGGAAATATTTGAAAAAAATCTACCGATGGATAATGAAGGTTACATCTACACAGAAAGTGATTCTACGAAGACCAAAATTGATGGTGTTTTTGCTGCAGGAGATGTTACTGACAAGATATATAGACAAGCTGTGACAGCAGCTGGAATGGGTTGCATGAGTGCAATAGAAGCAGAAAATTTTTTGACAAGAAAAAACTTTATATAAGTTTTATACCGTCAACAATTTTTTTGTGAGCTTTACATTCAATTTTAAACTCTCTTGAGCTTTTTAAGACAAAACCTGATAACCAATCTAACTCAAGTTTTTTTTTATTTTTATAATCAAGAAACATAGAGGACGTCATGTCGTAAGGCATCTTGGATATTCTTTCAATCCATAAATCTACAGGATTTTTTGAAAAATTAACATCATAAAAAGATGATAATAAATAACTTTCATTCATTGCTTCAATAAACATATCCTTAAATTTTTTAATTTCAAATATCTGACCAATTGTCATTTTAGTAAAAGTAGTCATACCACTGTAAGCTGACAAAAATATAAATTTATCCCACAATTTTTCTTTGATATTTTTTACATATCTAAGATCAAGTCCAATTTTCTGTGATTCTGAACAAATTAATTCTACTTTTTCATTTAAAGGATCATCATTCATATTTCCTATAAAAAAACTTGCTAATTTGCCCTTATGAATTATTTCAGCATCTTTATTTATATGGACTGATATTTGCGCTACAGCTCCAAAAAAATTGTTAAGATTTAGTTCTTTATCAATTTTGTCTTCAGCATAAATTCCATTCTGAAAAGGAAGAAGGATTGTATCTTTATGAATATAATTTTTAAGTTTGCACAGAACATCATCAAAATCATAAAGTTTTACTGTTAAAAAGATAACATCAAAATTTATTTTACTGTTTATTTGTTCTAGAACGTCAATCTTTTTATATTCAAAGTTACCCAATGCTGTTTGGAGCCTAAGACCATTTTTTTTTAATAAATTATTAACTTTCCCTCGTGAGATAAAAAAAATATCATAATTAGTTTTTTTTAGATAAGAGCCAATGAAGCCACCTATTCCTCCAACACCATAAATTAGAATTTTCATTTTTTTGACAAATTATTTATTGCTTTACTTATTTTTTTACAGGCTTTTACTAATAATTCCATAGAAGCAGCGTAAGAAATTCTAAAATAGGGTGATTTTCCAAATGCAGAGCCTGGGACTACTGCTACACCCTCAGATTCTAGCAAATAAGAAGCAAAATCTATATCATTACCAATTTTTTCTCCATTTGGTTTGACATAATTTATTAAATCCTCACAAGAAACGAAAATATAAAAAGCACCTTCTGGTTTTATACACTTAAGACCAGGTATACTATTAAATTTTTCTACAACAAAGTCTCTTCGCTCTCTAAATTTAATCAACCACTCGCTCAGAAAGTTCTTTTCATTATATAACGCTTTCTGTGCAGCCATCTGGCTTATTGAAGTAGGATTTGTGGTACTTTGAGATTGAATTTTTTGTATTGATTTTATTACGTCTTCTGAACCAGCCCCATAACCAATTCTCCAACCAGTCATTGAAAAAGCTTTTGATACTCCATTAACAATGAAAGTTCTATTAACGAGCTTTGGCTCCACATTCAAAATATTAAAAAACTTTATATTTTCATAAATTAAATGTTCATAAATATCGTCACTAAGAATATTCACATTCTTATATTTCATCAATACTTTGGAAATCTCATATAACTCATTTTCACTATAACAACTTCCAGTTGGATTGGATGGCGAGTTAATTACTAACCATTTCGTATTTTCGCTAATTTTTTTTTCAAGCTCTGAAGGAGTTATTTTAAATTTATTTTCAGGAAGCGTATCCAGTATCACAGGTTTTCCACTGCACAAAGATACAATATCAGGATACGAAACCCAATATGGAGCAGGTATTATAACTTCATCACCTTCATTTAAGGTAGACATAAACAAATTATAAATTACATGTTTTCCTCCTACCCCTACTGTAATCTGACTTGTTAAATAATTTAGACCATTTTCACTTTTAAATTTTTCCTGAATAGCCTCTTTTAAAGTTAAAACACCATCAACAGAGGTATATTTTGTAAAACCATCTTTTATAGCTTTAATACCTTCTTTTTTTATATGATCCGGTGTATCAAAATCAGGCTCACCAGAACTTAAACTAATAATCTCCTTACCTTGACGTTGTAGTTCTCTTGCTTTCTGACTTATTTTAACCGTTAAAGATGGTTTAAAACGATTAAGTCTTTTAGAAAGTATTGACATATATTATTAAATAGAAAAAAAAATTTAAAACTGTAATTTTTCAATTATATATAATGTTTTAGAAATTGGTATAAAAAACTCGTTATTAATTGAAACTTATTATTTATATGAAATTTATCCTTAATAGTGACTTTAAACCAGCAGGTGATCAACCTAAAGCAATTAACGATTTATGTTCTGGTCTGAATAGAAATGAAGAAAATCAAATTTTGTTGGGTGTTACTGGTTCAGGTAAGACTTTTACAATGGCAAACATAATAAATAATGTCCAAAGACCTGCTCTTATATTTGCACCTAATAAAATTCTTGCAGCTCAACTATATAGTGAAATGAAAAGTTTTTTTCCTAAAAATCATGTTGAATATTTTGTCTCCTACTATGACTATTATACCCCTGAGGCATATGTAGCGAGAACAGATACTTATATAGAAAAAGAATCAGCAATAAATGAGCAAATTGATAAAATGCGTCATTCTGCAACTAGAGCTCTTCTTGAAAACAGAGATACAATAATAGTTGCCAGTGTTTCATGTATTTATGGTCTTGGTTCAGTAAAATCATATTTATCGATGAAACTCGAAATTATTAAAAACAATGTCTATTCAAGAGATGAAATTAAAATGAAGTTAGTTAGTTTACAATATCTAAGAAATGATGATAACTTTATAAGAGGAACATTCAGAAACAGAGGAGATATAATAGAAATATTTCCCGCTCATATGGATGATAGGGCATGGAGAATCTCTTTTTTCTCTGATACAGTTGAAGAAATACATGAGTTTGATCCATTGACTGGAAAAATATATTTTAATCATGAAAAAATCAATATTTTTCCGAATAGTCATTATGTGACTCCCAAACCATCTCTCGATAAAGCTATTAAAGCTATTAAAGAAGAGCTCATAGATAGGATTGACTATTTTACAAAAGAAAAAAAATTAATTGAAGCTCAAAGAATTGAGCAAAGAACAAATTTTGATATTGAAATGATTGTAGCAACAGGAAGTTGCTCGGGTATAGAAAATTATTCAAGACATCTAACTGGAAGATTGGAAGGAGAACCACCCCCCACATTGTTTGAATATCTACCCAAAGATTCTATTGTATTTATTGACGAGTCACATGTGACTATTCCTCAAATCGGTGGAATGTACAAAGGCGATAGGTCTAGAAAATTAAACCTTTCTGAATATGGATTTAGGCTTCCCTCTTGTAAAGATAACAGACCACTAAAATTTGATGAATGGTTAAAATTTAAAGGACAAACAATTTATGTTTCTGCCACACCTGGTCCTTGGGAATTAGAAAAAACAAAAGGTGTTTTTATCGAACAGATAGTTCGTCCCACAGGACTGATTGAACCAAATTGTAAAATTCGTAGCTCAAAGAATCAAATTGAAGACCTGGTGGAAGAGTGTAAAAAGTTTATTAATAAAGATTTAAGGATTTTAGTAACAACGCTGACTAAAAAATATGCTGAGAAAATAACTGATTATTTTAATGAAAACAATATTTCAGCTAAATATATGCATTCAGATATTGATGCAATAGAAAGGATTGAACTTATAAGAAGTCTTAGATTAGGTGAGTTTGATGTTTTAGTTGGAATTAATTTATTACGTGAAGGTTTAGACATACCTGAATGTGGTTTAGTGGCAATATTAGATGCTGATAAAGAAGGCTTTCTCAGATCAAAAGTTTCCTTAATTCAAACTATTGGTAGGGCAGCAAGAAATATAAATGGTGAAGTAATACTATATGCTGATAAAAAGACTCAATCTATAAACTCCGCATTAGAAGAAACAGAAAGAAGAAGAAGTAAACAAAGAGAATATAATAAGCTAAATAATATTGAACCCAGGTCAACTTCTCGAAAAATAATTGATATTCTTGAAGAGGACAGGAATTTTAAAAAGAAAAAATTATTAGATGAAGATAGATTAGTTGGGGACAATCTTAATAAACATATAAAAAACCTTAAGGTTTCTATGATGGAATATGCTGAAAATTTAGATTTTGAAAAGGCTGCACAAATAAGAGACGAAATTAAAGAACTTGAAAAAAATGAGATTGGAGTTAGATGAAATGAGAGGTAAAACTGTATTAATAACTGGTTCATCCAAAAGAGTAGGAAGGTCGATTGCTAAGAAATTAGCTCAAAAAGGTTTCAATATTGCCATACATTACAATAAATCAAAAAAAGAATCAGATTCATTACAGAATGAATTGAAAATATATAAGGTCAAAGTTAAGACATTTAAATTAGATCTCAAAAAAACCTCAAGAATTAAATCCTTTTTTAAAAAGATCGTAAATTATTTTGGTGAAATAAATGTTCTTATTAATAATGCTTCTACATTTGAATTTGATTCATTAAAAAACGCAACAATAAATAGTTATGATAATCATTTAGACGTTAATTTAAAAGCACCATTCTTTTTGTCAAAATATTTTGTACAAGCACTTGGTGAAAAAAAAGGAAATATTATCAATATACTTGATCAAAGAGTTATGAACACAACACCATACTTTACCTCATATACAATAAGTAAATCAGCTTTACTAACTTTAACTAAGAGTTTGGCGCTATCATTAGCTCCTAAAATTAGAGTCAATGCTATTGCCCCAGGCCCAACATTAAAAAGTAAGAGACAAACTAAAGAAGAATTTAATAAACAAATCTTAAGGACACCACTAAGAAAAAAAGTTCCATTAGAAGAAATTAATAATAGTATCATTTTTTTGCTAAAAAATGAGACTATAACTGGTCAAACAATTTTACTTGATAGTGGCCAAAACATGGGGTGGGCAAATACAAAATCAACAAAATTCATTGATGATTAAAAAAAAACTTGACAAATATTTAAAAGTTGTGCACACAGAAAATGTATCCTTTTATTTTTTATATTTTTTAACGAACAATAATCATTATCAATTAAATTTGTTTTTTCAGTCAAAAAATACAATTAAATCAAATACTTATAAATTGCCTAATTTTTAATCAATTTAACAAGACCCTTATGTTTGTTAGATTAATCATATTTAATCAAGATATATTAACAAACTTATCCACAGGTTTCGTGGATAGTATTTTTTTTTTTACTATAATGGATATAAATTAATAAAGAATCATTAATTAAACTCGAAGAAAAATGAAATTTGACTACAAAATAGGCCTAAATGAATTAAAGAAATCTTTAATTATTTGTCCAAAGGGACCTGGTGTTTATCAGTTTATAAATGAAAAAAGAAAAATCATTTATATAGGAAAAGCAAAAAATATTTTAAATAGGTTAAGGTCTTATTTAAACTTTAATATTTTATCCAATAGAATAAAAAAAATGGTTTGCTTAATTAGAGATGTTAAATTTATAAAAACCCATACTGAGGTTGATGCATTACTTTTAGAAAGTAATTTGATCAAAAAACATAAACCAGACTTTAATATCAGACTTATAGATGACAAAAGTTTCCCTTTTATATTATTGGATAATAGTAGTGAATGGACTCGAATCAGAAAAGTAAGAGGTGATAACCATAAAAATGGATTTCTTTATGGTCCTTTTTCGAGTGGTTACTTTATAGATAAAGTTATAACAATTCTTGAAAAAGGTTTTCTTCTCAGAACATGCTCTGATTCTGATTTTAATAATAGAAAAAATCCATGTATTTTATATCAAATAAAACGATGTTCAGCACCATGTGTTGGTCATATAAATAAAAAAGATTACAAAGAATTAGTAAAAGAAGCTACATCTTTTTTAAATGGGAAAGACTCTAAAATTAGAAAGAATTTAGTTTATTTAATGGAAAGATCAAGTAACAAACAATTATATGAAGAAGCAGCATTATATAGAGATAGAATTAAAGCATTATCAAAAATATCTCAAGAAAAATATTCCAGCCTTGATAACAAAGATAATTTTGACATTATTTGTGGTCTAAAAAGAATTGATATTATTTGTGTTCAAGTATTTTTTTTTAGAAACGGAAAAAACCTTGGAAATAAAGAATTTTTTTTTAATAATCAGAAAGATATGACTTGTAATTCAATTATTGAAGAATTTTTAGGCATATTTTATCTAAATAAAATACCACCATCATCAATATTAATAAATAAAAAAATTGAAAATATCAGTCTAATAGAACAACTTTTTAAAAAAAAGAAAAATGTGAAAACTAAAATAAGCTTTCCTCAAAAAGGGAAAAAAGTTGATTTAGTGAATATGGTTGAAAAAAATATAGATCACTCTTTAGATAAACAAATATCAAAATCCTCACAAAATAAAGAACTTGAGATTGGATTGCGCGATGCTTTAAATTTAAAAAATATACCAAAAAGAATAGAGGTATATGATAATAGTCATTTAAGTGGTACTCAGCCAACTGGAGCAATGATAGTTTATAAAAACAATGAATTTTCAAGGGAAAACTATAGAAAATTTAATATTAGAGTTGAAGGTAATACGACCAATGATGATTATCTAATGATGAGTCAAGTCATAAATAGAAGACTAGATATTAATACAAATAAATTAAGTTGGAAAAATGACTTACCTGACCTAATAATTATTGACGGTGGTAAAGGTCATTTGAATTCAGTAAGAAAAATTATAGATGAAAAAAAATTAAAAAATATTGATCTTATTTCTATTGCCAAAGGAGAATTAAGGAATGCAGGAAATGAAACAATATTTCACTTAGATTATAGTCTAAAGTTTAAAAAAAATGATAAAATATTATTTTTTTTACAAAGATTAAGAGATGAAGCTCATAGATTTGCTATATCATCGCAAAGATATAGAAGAAATAAATTAATTAAACAATCAATATTTGATAATATAGTGGGAATTGGTTCTAAAACAAAAAGAATTTTACTCTCTCATTTTGGCTCTATTGAAAATATTAAATCAGCAGGAATCAGAGATTTAGAAGGAGCACCAGGGGTTGGAAAAAAAATGGCAAAAAAAATATATGAGGAGTTTAATGAATAAAAATTTATTTTCAAACTTACCCAATTATTTGACTATTTTTAGAGTTATAAGCATTCCAATAATTATTATATGTATTTTACCTCAAAGTTTTTTTTATAATTGGATTGCGGTCATAATTTATGCACTTGCATGTGTTTCTGATTTTTTTGATGGCTATATAGCAAGAAAATTAAGAGTAGAGACTAAGTTTGGTAAATTTTTTGATCCGATAGCCGACAAAGTACTTATTATATCGATAATATTTATTTTAGTTGCCATTGATAAAATTGAAGGTTTATTTATTTATCCCGCACTAATAATTATAATACGAGAAGTTTTAGTTTCAGGATTGAGGGAATTTTTATCTAATGAGAAAAATAATCTTAATGTAACCATGTTATCAAAATGGAAAACTTTATTACAAATGATTTCTCTTGGTTTTATAATTATTGGGAATGATTTTACATATTTTAAAAATACATTGCTTGTTGGGGAGATAGGTTTAACTATTGCCTCAATTATAACTATATATACAGGTTATAAATATTTTAAAAATAATTTTAAGTCACTATAAACAATGAAAGTAATCGGATTTTGTGGTTGGAGTGGTTCTGGTAAAACAGATGTTATATGTAGAGTAATAAAATATCTTAGTTCAAAAAAATTAACTATTTCCACAATAAAACATACGCATCACAACATTGAAATTGATAAAAAAGGAAAAGATAGTTACTCGCACAGAAAGTCTGGGGCGCGAGAAGTTTTAGTTGGAGGACATAATAACTGGTCACTAATTCATAGCGGTGATGCAAGTGAGAAATTTTCATTAAATGATCTAACCAAAAAATTTTCGGATAATACGGATATAATCATCGTTGAGGGATTTAAAAACGAATCAATAGATAAAATAGAAGTTTACAATAGCAGGTTAAAAAAAAAATTAATTAGTAAAAATGATGAAAACATCTTAGCTTTAGTTTATGACAAAATTGATCAAAATATCATTGAAAGTAGACTTCCAAAATTCAACTTTAAGGATACTAATAAAATCGCTAATTTTCTTTTAGATTATTTATATAAAAATGAAAAAAAATAACACCGCATATATAAAAATCAATAGAAAATTAACAAAATTCAAAATTGCGAAAAAAGCAATTATGAGAGAAGCAAAATTAATAGCCAAAACAGAAATTGTAAAAATTGAAAATTGTGCTGGAAGAGTACTAGCCGAAGATATAAAGTCAAATATAAATGTTCCACCATCAGATAATTCAGCTGTTGATGGATATGGCTTTAATTATTTAGATTCATTAAAAAATAATAGTTTAAAAATAATTGGTTCTTCAAAACCTGGAAATCCATTCAAAAAAAAATTTTTACCAAATTCAGCTATTAAGGTTTTTACAGGAGCTCCATTATTAAAAAGCAATCATTCATACAACATCGATACAGTAATAATGACAGAGGATTGCAAAATAATTAAAAATGAATTAGTTATAAAACAAAGTGTAAGTAAAGGCTCTAATATTAGATTAAAAGCTGAAGATATAAAAAAAGGAAAAATAATTTTATCTCGGGGTTCAAAAATCAGATCTTACGATATAGGTTATTTAGCATCAGTTGGTGTTAAAAAATTGAAAGTATATGAAAAAATTAAAATCGGTGTATTTTCAACTGGAAATGAAATTAAAAGACATAACAGTAGAAAAAATAATTATCAAGTCTTTGATAGTAATAAGTTAAATCTATTATCACTTCTAAATAAAATAGGGTGCGAAGCACAAGATTTAGGAATTATTAAAGATAATTATAA
This sequence comes from Rickettsiales bacterium, assembly GCA_028407765.1. GTDB lineage: Bacteria > Pseudomonadota > Alphaproteobacteria > Methylaequorales > Methylaequoraceae > TMED211. The sequence goes on along the minus strand of JAOOJU010000009.1, from coordinate 11,376 downwards.
GGAAACACATAAAAAATTATTAGATGCAACAAATAATTATGATTTAGTTATTTCCTCAGGAGGCGTTGCTGCAAGTGAAACAGACCATATAATTAAAACAATAAATCAGATTGGAAAAATTTTTGTCTGGAAGCTAGCTATTAAACCAGGAAGACCGATTGCCTTTGGAAAAGTAAATAAAAAGTTTTTCTTCGGTTTACCAGGTAATCCAGTAGCAGTTTTAATAACTTTTTTTATGATTATGACTGATTTCATTTATACTATCAGTGGAAGAAAAAAATTGCCTGTTCGATACAATTTAATAGAATCTGATTTTAATTTTAAAAAAAAAATTGGGCGAACTGAATGGTTAAGAGGTTCTATTAAAGAGTATAAGAATAAATTAAAGATTTCTAAATTTAATAATGAGGGATCTGGTATTTTAACTTCAATCACACAAACAGAAGGTATTATTGAATTAGACGAAAATACTACATCAGTGACCAAAGGAGAAATATTAAAATTTTATAAATACGAGGACTTATTAAATTGAAAATTATTTACTTCGCAAGTTTAAGAGAATCAATTGGCGTTTCGCAAGAAAAAATCAAGCTTAACGAACCATGTTCAATCCTTGAACTAATAGATATGCTTGTTAAAAAAGATAAAAAATATAAATCTGTTTTCTCAGATCTAAAAAAAATTAAATGTGCATTAAACTTTTCTTACGTTGATTACAATACAATAATAAGTGATGAAGATGAATTGGCATTTTTCCCTCCAGTAACTGGAGGATAATTTGATTAAACTTCAAAAAAAAAAAATTGATTATGCTGAAGAATCAAGATTATTTTCAAAAAAAAATAAATCTTCAGGTTCTATATCTTCTTTCCTAGGTAAGGTCAGAAAAGAGTCTGTAAATGGTGAAATAAAATCTATTAATATTGAATATTACAAAAAAATGACAAAAAAAGAAATTAAAGCCATAATGGATCAAGTAAAAAATAAATGGAAAATTGATGACTTTTTGATAATACACAGGTTTGGTGAAATACTTGTAGCAGATAATATTGTTTTGATATTAATAGCCAGTAGACATCGAAAAGATAGTTTGGAATCAATAGAGTATGTAATTGATTGGCTAAAAGTAAAAGCTACTTTTTGGAAAAAAGAAATTACAAAAAAAGGAGAGTTTTGGGTAGATCAAAAAAAATCTGATGTGAATAAATCAAAAAGTCATATTTCTAACTTTCAGAAACATAATTTTTAAAAGCTTTTATTAATTTCTTCGTCACATCTCTATTTTCGAAAACATGATCACCTATACTTGAAATAGGTGTTATCTCAACTGCTGTACCAGTCAAAAATGCTTCTTCACATTTAGACAGAAAATTTAATTCCAAAAAATCTTCCTTTACAATTATTCCAATATTTTTTGCTATCTGAATTACAGTCTTTCTTGTTATTCCATTCAAGAAACAATCAGCTTTTGGTGTAAATAAAACACTATCTTTTACAAAAAAAATATTTGCTCCCGTTGCCTCAGCAATATAATCTCTATAATCAAGCATTAGTGCATCATCATAGCCATTTATCTCAGCTTTATGTTTGCTCAATGAACAAATCATATATAAACCAGCAGCTTTACTATTTGTAGGTGCAGAATTTGGCGGAGGGCGTCTCCAATCTGAAACAGACATTTTAATACCTTTAAGTATTTGCTCAGGAGAAAAATATGAAGGCCATGGCCAACTTGCAATTGCTATATTTGTTTTCCCGATTTTTGCAGAAATTGCCATTATTTCACTGCCTCTCCAAACAACAGGTCTTATATAACCATCAATAATTTTTTGTTTTAGTACTATTTGTTTAGTAACTTCAATTACTTCTTGTATTGAATAATTAATATCAAGATCAAGTATTTTAGCTGATAAAAAAAGCCTTTCGACATGCTCTTTCAACTTAAAAATTTTCTTATTATAAACTCTTATTCCTTCAAAAACACAACTTCCATAGTGTAATCCGTGATTGAGAACATGTACTTTTGCATCATTCCATTTTATGAAATCTCCATTCATCCATATATAGCCATCTCTATTATCAAAAGGGATTAATTGCATAATTTAATTTTATAGTTAAAATTTTATTATATATCATTACTGAGTTAAGTTTAAATGTTTAATACTAAACTAATATTTAAAAATCAATGAGATTAGATTTTAAAAAAAAATATCATATTCTATGCATAGATGATGACGATAAGATTAGAAAACTAATTTCTAAATTCTTGTATAAAAATAATTTTTTTGTTTCAGGAGCGTCTGATGCAATGGAGGCAGAAACCTTATTAAGTTTTTATAGTTTTGATCTTATTATTTTAGATATTATGATGCCACAAATTGATGGTATTGAATTCTTGGAATCTTTCAGAAAAAAAAATGTTAGAACTCCTATTTTAATGCTTTCTGCCCTTGGGAATATTGAAAAAAAAATTAAAACTTATAAAAAAGGTTGTGATGATTACTTGGTCAAACCTTTTGAACCATTAGAACTCATATTGAGGATTAATAAATTATTAAGTCCGCGAGTTAATGTTAAAATAAGTCAAAAAATAATTTTTGGTGATTATGAGTTTGACTCAAATTTACAAGAATTAAGAAATAAAGATAAGTTGATAAAATTGACATATAAAGAATCTATGATTTTGAATTTTCTTGGAAAAAATCTCAACAAAGCTATTGGTAGAAACGATATTGCAAAATTTTTAAAAATCAAGGAAGATTCAAGGTCTGTAGATGTGTTTATAACAAGACTAAGAAAAAAAATTGAGAATATTGATGGAAGTTCTTTTCTAAAAACAATAAGAGGTGAAGGCTATATGCTTAAAAGTGATTATGAAATTAAAAATTAAAAAAATTTTACCAAAAAGACTTTTACCTAGACTATTAATAATATTTTTTGTTCCTTTGATATGTATTCAGTGTCTTGCTATTTTTTTATTCTATGATAGGCACTGGGAAAAAATAACAACTAGGTTTGCAAATATCGCCAGTAATCAGGTTAATTTAATAATTGATGATTTTACAAAAAATAATTTACTGAATAAAAAATTGCTGGCAACATTAAATATAAAATTTAAAATTCAAGAAAGTCGTATATTTGACGGGTATGGGATACCAGAAGGATTTATTCAAGAGAATATTTTCAATACTTTGCAAAATAGAATAAAACAAAAACATAAAATATTATTCCATGATAAAGAGGTAATAATAGATGTTTTTCTTGAAGAGAATAATATAACACTTTTTTTTCCCAAAAAATATCTTGTTAGTGAAACTCCCATTATTCTTTTTCTATGGATTATTTCATCCTCAATATTACTCTCATTGATAGCTTTTTTATTTATGAGGATACAAGTTAGAGCTATAACAAGATTGGCTAGATTCTCAGATGATTCTGGATTTGGCGAAAAATCAAGACAGTTCAAACCTGAAGGTGCTGTTGAAATTAGAATGGCAGGAAACGCATTAATAAAGATGAAAAAAAGGATGCAAAACCACATCAAAAATCAAACTTCATTTCTAGCTGGAATTTCTCATGACCTTGGAACAGTCATTACGAGAATAAAGCTGCAACTTGAATTAATAACAAAAGTTTCAGAAGTTAAGGATATTAAGGACGATGTTATTTCCATGCAAACACTGCTAAATGAATATCTAGAGTACTCAAAAAATATTGATACATCTGAAAAACTTAAATTGTTAAATTTAAAAAAGTTATTAAGCAACTTGATGACAGATTCAAAAAAATTTTTTAGAGATGTAAATATAACTCTTAATTGCGACTCTAAAATAAAAATAGTCTATAGTGAAAATAATCTATCAAGAATTTTTTCAAATATTTTAAACAATGCATGTAAATTTGGTAAAAATGTATTAATAAATGTTCAAATCGATAAAAAAAGATTCAGTGTAAATTTTGAAGATGATGGACCAGGAATACCAGAAAAAATGAAAAATAAAGTTTTTACTCCTTTTTTTAAACTTGATTCCTCGAGAAACCTTAATCATGTTGGCTCTGGCCTTGGTTTGAGTATATCAAAACAAATAGTCTCTAAAATGGGAGGAAGAATAAGTCTTCAAAAATCTAAATTAGGTGGCTCAAGTTTTGCTGTAATACTTCCTTTGAAAAAATAACTTAAATTTTTGAAAATTGTTTTTTAAGTAGTTTAGACTTTTCAGATCCTTTTGTTATTCCTCTTGAAATAAAATTTAACAATCTATCTTTTCTAGAGAAATAATTAAGTATTTCCTCTGTTGTACCCCCTTTACTTGCAACTCTTGAAATATGAAAATCAATATTTCCATCATATTTTTCAAGAAACTTGGATGTTCCGTTAAATAATGACATTACTAAATCAGACGCAAGTTTGGTTTCAAAACCAGATTTTTTAGTTATAGAGATAAGAGTCTTAATTAAATAAAAAATCACTGCAGGCCCTCCTCCAAACATAGAGGTAAAAAAGTCAAATTGTTTTTCATCCTTAAGCCAAATATTACTTCCTAGCGATGAAAATAGCATTTCAACCTTCTTTCTTTGATTATGGCTGGTTTTCTCATTGCAATAAAAAGCTGTAGAACTTGACATGACAGATGCTAAGATATTTGGCATAACTCTAAAAACATTAATACCTCTCGCAAATATTTTTTTTACTCTTTTTGACTCTAATCCAGCGACTAAAGAAATAAATATTTGTTTTTCACTTATTGATTTTGCAAGTCTTTTAATTAAAGGAATTGAGTTAATTGGCTTTACACAAAGAATTATTATTGAATATTCTGAGACTTTAATATTTTCTAGAGACGTTTCAAATAAATATTTCGTATACTTTTTTTTAAGAGCTTTGATAAGGTTTTTGTTTTTTTCTAGAACTGTTAAATCAATTTTTTTTTTCTCCCACGAATCAATAAGTAAACTTCCTAAGTTTCCGCAACCTAAAAGTAAGACCTTATTATTCATTTAAGCTTCACCAACAGTTTCCATGAATGAATGTTTTAAAGCATATTCGGGATCATTTTTTTTATAAAGAAATAAATGAAAAGCTGGGAAATATTTGTCGCACTCATCAATAACAACATCAATAAAATCTTCAATTTGTTCGGTAGACAAATTCATAACTCCTTTTATTGAAATATTGTGTCTGAAATATAAACAACTTTTCTTGGATGAATAACCAAAATAACCAAAAGAGATATTTTCATTGATTAGAGAAATAAGAGTTTGCAATTTAGGAACACTTTTGTCGGGTATTCTTATATTAAGGTCAGTATTTACTCTAATTAAGCCTCTAATCTGTAGCCAATTAAAAGAAACTTCGTAATTATTCCATACTCCAGCGAAATTTAAAATTAATTCACATGAATTACTTCTCACAAAATGCAAATCATATGCATTTATTATTTCCTCAATACTATCAATAGGATTCATGAAAACATTGTAACTATTTTCACTATCAGATTTCATTAAATTATAATATTATAAAAATATTATGTAAGCAACTAGTTATAGTATATTAACTATTTATTGTTACTACATATAGTTATTGTTAATTTATAGTTCTGTAAAAATATGGTCTGGTCATACTTAATATTCTTTTTTTTGATAATGTACTTTATTTTTTTTTCATCATGGGTCTACTTTTTTCATAAAAAGATAAAGGACAAAAAAAATAGAACCAAAAAAAATTATGTAACCTATTTTTCTATATTTTTGTTTTTTACTTATTTTATAAGCTTTATAATGTTAAAAATTCCTTATTAGTTTCTTGTTATGATAATTGTTACTGGTGGTGCAGGTTTTATAGGTTCAAATTTAGTAAAGTTTTTAAGTGATGACTTAAAAAAACAAGTTTGTATTGTTGATTGGTTTGAGGGGAAAAAAATATCTAATTATAGAAAAAGGAAATCAATTATAAAAATCAAACCCAATGAGCTCAAAACATTCTTAAAAAAAAATAAAATAAAAATAGAGATTATTCTTCATATGGCTGCAATAACTGCAACAACAGAAACAGATACAAAATTAATTATTGAGAACAATATTAAGCTATCATTATTTCTTTGGAATTGGTGTTCAAAAAATAAAGTAAGATTTTTGTATGCTTCGTCAGCTGCAACATACGGCGATGGTAAAAATGGATTTACAGATGACCAATCACTCAAAAACTTAACTAAACTACACCCGTTAAATCTTTACGGTTGGTCTAAACATATCATTGATAAATTATTTGTTGAGCAAGCTCTTAAAGGTAATAATCCACCACAATGGGTTGGTTTAAAATTTTTTAACGTATTTGGGCCAAATGAATACCATAAAGGCTCAATGAAAAGTATAGTTGTTAAAATTTTTGATTTGTTAGCTAAAAATGAATCAATAAAGTTATTTAAATCACACAATAAAAATTTTCCAGATGGTGGGCAACTCAGAGACTTTATATATGTCAAAGATGTAATAAAAGTAGTTGCTTGGTTCATTAAGGAAAAAAAAAAAAATGGAATATACAATGTTGGCACCGGTAAAGCGAGAAGTTTCAAAGATCTAGCATTAGCAGTTTTGAAGTTTTCAAATAAAGAACAAAAAATTTCATATGTAGAAACACCAAAAGCTATCCGAAATAAATATCAATATTTTACTGAAGCAAATACTTCTAAATTAAAAAATAGTGGTTTTCCTTTTAAGTTTTATTCCTTAGAGCAGGGAATCAAAGACTATATTATAAATTATTTATCAAAAGATGATCGATACATTTGATTATATATACATACATAATTTAAATCCTATTGCATTAGAGTTTTTTGAAATAAAAATTTATTGGTATTCATTGGCATATTTCTTTGGATTCTTATTAGGTATTAGTTATTCAAAGTTTCTAATTAAAAAAACTAATTCAGTTTTTATATCTGATGATATTGATGATTTTGTGATCTGGGCTGTTATTGGAGTAATAGTTGGAGGGAGAATTGGTTATGTGATTTTTTATAATTTTAATTACTACTTTAACAATCTTTCAGAAATTTTAAAAATTTGGCAAGGTGGAATGTCTTTTCATGGAGGGATGGTTGGATTAGTTGTTTCAATGTTGTTGTTTTCATTTAATAAAAGAAAACCATTTTTTGAATTTGCAAACATTATAGCTTCAGTTGCACCAATTGGAATTTTTCTGGGAAGAATAGCAAATTTTGTCAATGGGGAACTTTGGGGTAAAAAAACAAATGCTAACTGGGGTGTTGTTTTTGATCAAAGTTCAATGGAAGTTAGACATCCTAGTCAACTTTATGAAGCATTTTTTGAAGGTTTTATTTTATTTTTCGTACTACTATTTTTAGTAACTAATAAAAAATTTAAAGATTATAATACATGTTCAATTTTTTTGATATTTTATGGAATATTTAGATTTTTCATAGAGATATTTAGAGAACCAGACATAAATCTTGGTTATATTATTTTCAACCTTTCAATGGGGCAAATCCTTTCAGTTCCTATGATTGTAATTGGAATTGTGACATTAAAATATAAGAAATTATGAACTCAAGTATTCCAAAAAATTTGTTCAATCTAATAAGAGATGAGGAAAGTATAAGTATTTCAAAATATATAGATTTTTGTTTATATAATTCTACAAATGGTTATTATCAAAAAAAAAAGTCTGTAGGTTTTGATTTCATCACAGCTCCTGAAGTTAGTCAAATATTTGGCGAATGTGTTTCAATATTTTTTTTATATTTATTAGAAACTTTTGAAAAAAAAATTACTTCCAAAATGTTTATTGAACTTGGACCAGGAAATGGAACCTTAGTTCAGGATATCTTAAGGGTCTTACAAATAAATAAAAAACTAAAAAAAATTGACGTGATTTTAATTGAGAAAAGTAAAAGGCTACGAGATAAACAGAAATTAAAGTTAGAAAATTTAAAAATAGCAAATAAAATTAAATTAAAATGGTCTGAAAAATTAAACTTGGGAAATCTTAATAAACCAATATTTTTTTATTGTAATGAATTTTTTGACTCCCTTCCAACTGATCAATTTTATTATTCAAATAAAAGTTTGTATGAAAGAAGAATCAAACTTAATAGTGAAAACAAGATGACATTTATTGGGAAAAAAACAAAAAAAAAAATCAATGATTTCTATAGAAAAGTAAAAGATAAATTAATCTTTGAATATTCTAAAAATACTGATCAAATTCTTAAAGAAATATTTAAATATATATCTCTAAATGGTGGAGCTTTTTTGCTATTTGACTATGGACCCTCTATAAAAGGTGCAAACGACTCAATTCAATGTATATTTAATAAACAAAAGTGTAATTTATTAGATTATCCAACAAAATCTGATATTACGCACCATATAGATTTCCAATACATGAAAGCAATTGCAAAAGAATTTAATTTAAATTGCCATGGCCCTATAAGTCAAAGAAATTTCATAATTAATTTTGGTGGATATGAAAGATTAAACTCTTTAATATCTTCATCAAATAGAGAAAAAAGACATTCTCTTAAACTGGAGTTTTTGAGGTTAACAAATCCAAGTGAAATGGGAGAATTATTTAAGTGTATTTTATTTACAAGTAAGAACTATAAGATTCCGAAACAGATATTTAAAAATGACTGATTTTTATTATACTGGAAAAAATAGTAAGAATGATAAAAGTTTAAAAAATAAATTTCATGGTTTTTTTACCAGAAATGGCGGAATAAGTCAGAATAATTTTTTTTCTCTAAATTGCGCATTTAATGATAAGGAAAATAATGATAATGTTATAAAAAATAGAAAAATAGTATGTAATAAAATTTCAAAATCAACGTCTGAACTCGTCTTAATTAATCAGATACATTCAAATAAGGTAATTGAGATCAATCATAAAAACAAAACAAAACAAATGGTTGGAGACGGACTTATAACCAGAGAAAAAAATTTATTCTTAGGAATTCTTACTGCTGATTGTGCCCCCATAATTTTTCTCGGAAAAAATTATGTTGGAATAATTCATGTTGGCTGGAGAGGTCTGCTAAATGGAATCATTGAAAAAACAATTGATTTATTGAAAACAAAAGGTGAAAAGAATAAGGAATTGAGTTGTATTGTAGGACCACATCTGGAGAGTAAAAACTTTCAGGTAAAAGAAGATTTTAAAAATACTCTATTAGAGAATAATAAAAATAACGTTAATTTTTTAAAGTACAAAAATGGGAAACAAATTTTTGAATTTTCTATGTTTATTAGATATAAACTTAGTCAATATAATCTCTCCTGTATTTCCTTCATAAATCTTGATACATATTCAAATCCAACGTTGTTTTTTAGTCATAGATATAGTAAACAAAGAGGTGTTAATGATTGTGGAAGACAAATAAGTGTTGTTGGTATATTGAAAACAAAAAAAATTAATAATTAGGGTAATTATGAAAATTGTTTCTGGTAATAGTAACATTCAACTAGCTACAGATATTAGTAGCTATTTAAAGGTTCCAATTGTTAAGGCTACAATTAAAAAATTTCCAGATAAAGAGATATTTGTTGAGATACAAGAAAATGTTAGAGGAGAGGATGTTTTTGTTGTCCAATCAACTTCTTTCCCAGCTAATGATCACGTTATGGAATTACTAATTACTATTGATGCACTTAGGAGAGGTTCTGCGAAAAGAATTTCAGCCATAATGCCATATTACGGTTACGCAAGACAAGATAGAAAATCAGGACCAAGAACACCTATCTCGGCAAAGCTTGTTGCCAACTTAATTAGTGTTGCAGGTGCAGATAGAGCACTTATGGTTGATTTACATGCAGGGCAAATTCAAGGTTTCTTTGACATACCTACAGATAACCTTTTTGCTGCTCCTGTCTTTATCAGAGATATTAAATCTAAGTTTAAATCTTCTGATACTATAATTGTTTCACCCGATGTTGGAGGTGTTGTCAGAGCAAGAGCAATTGCTAAACGGGTTGAATGTGATTTGGCAATAATTGATAAAAGAAGAGAAAAAGCAGGAATATCTGAAGTTATGAATATAATAGGAGATGTAACAAAAAAGAATTGTATTCTTATTGATGATATTTGTGATACAGCTGGAACATTGACTAATGCTGCTTTTGCATTAAAAAAAAATGGAGCTAAATCTGTATATTCTTACACCACACACGGGGTTCTTTCAAAACCAGCGGTTGAAAGGATAAATAATTCTCCGATTGATAAAATGATTATAACTGATAGTATTCTGGCAAGTGATGAGGTGAAAAAATCATCTAAAATTGAACAATTAACAATTGCACCACTTATTGGTGAAGCAATTAATAGAATTAGTGATAATAGATCTGTTTCAAGTTTGTTTGCTTGAAGACTTTCTAGGAGAAATTTATGAACGAAATTATTGAAATCAGTGCATTAAAAAGAGAAAATTCTCTAAATTTAAAAAAAGCAAGAAATGACGGAAAAGTCCCAGCAATAATATATGGCGAAAACAAAGATCCAATACTTATAACAGTTGATACCAAGATAATTAAAAAACAAATTCAACAAACAGGTTTTTTTTCGAGACAATTTGAACTAAAAATTGGTAATGATAGTCATAGGGTCCTTCCTAAAGACCTTCAACTGCACCCAGTGAAAGAAACAATAGTTCATTTAGATTTTTTAAGAGTTGGTCAAAATACAAAAGTTACTGTTTCTGTGCCTGTAAGATTCATTAACGAAAACTCATGCGAGGGTTTAAAACAAGGTGGAGTCATTAATATAGTTAGACATGATATAGATGTTAGATCACCAGTAAATAAAATACCTGAAGCTTTTGAAGTAGATCTTGATGGTCTTCAAATTGGGGATAGTATTCATGTAAGTTCGATAAAAATTGATGAAGAAGTTAAACTAATGGTAACTGACCGGGATTTTACTATCGCCACAATTGCACCACCTACAGTCATTGCAGTTGAAGAAGAAAAAGTTGAAGGTGGAACTGAAGCTGATGAGAAGGACGCAGAATCCGAAGAATCTCAGACTGAAGATAAGAAGGAAGAGCCAGATAAGAAAGAATAAAATAGAGTATCAATGATATTGATAGTTGGTTTGGGAAACCCCGGAAAAAATTACTTAAATACTAGGCACAATATAGGTTTTACAGTTATAGAAAACATAAAAAAACTATATGGTTTTCCTGATTTCAAAAAAAAACATAAGGGTCTTATTACAAAAAAAAAAGTATTCTCTGATGATGTGTTGTTGCTAAAGCCTACTACCTTCATGAATCTATCTGGTGAATCTGTAGAAAATGTCATTAACTTCCATAAAATTAAAACAGAAAACGTAATGGTATTTCAGGATGACTTGGATTTGTATTT
>JAOOJU010000089.1 GCA_028407765.1 Rickettsiales bacterium | reverse complement strand
CAACTTATATTAACTGCAAAGAAAAAAAAAAGAATTCTTTTACCAGTGCCTTTAGTCATGGCAAGGTTTATGGCTTTTTTTATGGAAAAATTGCCAAAACCGATCTTAACATCAGACCAAGTAACTTTATTAAAAAATGATAATGTTTCAAAAATAGGTTTTGAAAACTTAAAAAAAGAAATTAATTTTCCAAAATCATTGGAAATAATTATCCCAACTTACATTAAATAATTGGAAATATGTGGATATAAGTATGAGCATTCCTAGGATAATTCTGTAATACATGAAAATTGCAAAGGACGATTTTCTAACCCATGAAACCATAAAGTGAATAAAAATATAAGAGAAAAAAAAGCTTACGAATAAAACTATTATTGACCTTACATTAGTAATTTTTTCTAAATCACTATTACTTTCACTAAATACTAGTAGATACGTCATAGCACCCATAATTGCAGGTATACTTAGCAAATTTGAATAATTAGCACTTTCTACTCTTGTAAAACCAAATAATCTCATTACTGTAATTACTGCTCCAGACCTACTTACTCCAGGGATAATTGCTAAACATTGAACTAATCCTATGAGGAGTGCTGATGTATTGGGTAAAGTATCAATACTCTTAATCCTGAGACAATTCTTATCTATAAAAAAAAGTAAAATACCAAAAAAAAGTGTTGTCCAACCAATTAGTGTAAGGGATTCAAAAAAAGCACCATCAATTAGTATACTAACAGAATAACCACAAATATAAATTGGTATACTTGAAATAATTAAGTTTCTTAATAAGTTGACGTAACTATCGATGTCGCTTCTAAAAAAATTTGGAACACTCATAATTAGTCTAAAAACATCTTTATAGTAATAAAGTATTACTGCTAAAAGTGACCCAAAATGAGCAATGATGTTTAGTTCTCTAATTGAAATATTTTTATCCGTAATCGGGAAAAAATGATTAAAAAAAATTAAATGCCCTTGCGAACTAATCGGTAAAAACTCCGTAATACCTTGTATGAAGCAAAAAATAAAAAGAGATATAGTCATTTCGAATAATTTTTTTTTAGATATACCATATCAATTTAAAATATAATTTGATATGTAATCTTATTAGTAATCTATATAAATGACAATATCAATTCTATGAATATAAATAATTTTGATTTAAATTTACTTGTTATCTTTAGAACTTTATTTGAAGAAAAAAATGTAACTAAAGCCAGTAGAAAGGTAGGGATAACACAGCCAGCAATGAGTAATGCGCTTAATAGATTAAGATACCTTGTAAAAGACGAATTATTTATAAGAGGACCCAAGGGAATGCGACCAACTCCCAGAGCTATAGAGTTGTCAGTTCCTATACAAATTGCTTTATCTAATATTGAAACCTCATTATCAGATCTTAATTATGATCCAAAGGTTTCCAGAAAACAGTTTAAACTGTCAATCTCTGATGACATTGCTCCATTAATTATCCCAAATCTTGCGACTTATTTAGAAAAGCATTCTCCAAATACAAGTTTGTGTATAAGATCGGATCAAGGAGAAGAGGCAATTAAACTACTTGATTTTAATGAAATTGATTTTGCAGTAGGAAAATTTGATTGGACGCCATCAAGGTTTGGAGTAAAGGTGTTATTTGAGGAACAGTTTGTCTGTTTAATGAAGGCCAATCACTTTTTAGCCGATGAAAAGAAATTATCAATGGATCAATATCTTTCAACAAAACATTTAAGAGTTGCCCCAATGGATGCACCCATATCACCAGTGGATAGAGCATTAAATCAGTTGAACTTGGAAAGAAAAATTTCTGTGAGAATTGATCTGATTACTCTTTCTCCATTTGTGCTAAAAAATTCGAATCTAGTTTTAACATTGCCATCAAAAACAGCTAACAGAATAGCTAAAACTCATAATTTTAAGATTGTTGACCTTCCACTTGAATTAGAAAAAAGAGAAACAAAACTTATTTGGCACAAAGAGTTAACAAAACATCCTGCTTTTGATTGGCTCAGAGATAAGATCATTAATAGTTAATATATGAAATTTATTTTTATCGGTGCGGGTTATTGTTCAGAATTTATAATTCCTCTACTGCCTAAAAATTGTAAAATCATAGGAATTCATAAATCATTGCCACCAAAGTTTAGATATGAAGAATTCGTTTATGTTCAAAGGTTTGATTTTGAAAGTTTTTTGCAGAATAAGAAGAATATTCTCAGAGGAACCACACATATTTTAGTTTCTATCCCACCTGATGAAGGCGGAGATATAGTTATTAATAAAATTTATGATGAATTAACTATACTTAGATCTTTAAAATGGATCGGTTATTTTTCAACTACCGGTGTTTACGGAAATCATTCGGGAAATTGGGTTGATGAAAAATCGAAGTTAAAAACTCAAAATATTAGAAGCATGAATAGAATCAAAGCGGAAAAACAATATCTGGATTGTTTTAAAAAATATGGTTTACCAATACACATATTTAGATTACCGGGAATTTATGGACCTAAAAGATCAATAATAGAAAGAATTAGTGAAAGAAAAGCGTTAATCATAAAAAAAAATGGTCATTTCTTTTCAAGAATTTATGTTAAAGATATTGCCAAATGTATAATAAAAAGTATTGAGAAGATTACACCAGGAGAGATCTTTAATGTTGCTGATGACAAGCCTTGCTCAGCAGAGG
>JAOOJU010000088.1 GCA_028407765.1 Rickettsiales bacterium | reverse complement strand
TTATTTATAATTTATTAGGTTTCCTTCCTTAGATACAAAATAGATGTTCAAACCTGCCTGAATTGGGTTAATTGTAAAACTTTCTTTTTCTTTGAAAATACTTATAACTTCACCAGTATAAGGTGAAATAGAAATTATTGTTCCTTCTGAACTAGCAACAATTAGTTTGTGTGAAGTTAGAAGAGGTCCTACCCATGAGATTTCGTCATCCTTTTTTTTTTTTTTTAATTGCACTACCCAGACAATCCCACCATCATCTTTTGTGACACAATATAATTTATTGTTAGTATCTAATAAAAAAATATAATTACCAGATATAGTGATAGGGTTGATTGTAGAAAGATTAAGTTCCCATAGCCTCTCTCCATCTATTGCCTTAAATGAAACAAATTTTCCTGAAAAACTAGATACATATAAGTTTTCATTGACAAAAACTGGTGGAGACTGAATGTCCATTATCATTCCATCATTAAATAAAAGATCACTTCCAATGTTTTCATACCACTGAATTGCACCATTATTTGTATTTAAAGCAAAAATCTCTCCTGTGGAATACGTTACATAGATTATATCATTATCAATTGCAGGGTTAACACCCCCAATTATCGAGAGGTTTTCAATATTGCCACTATGACTCCAAATATTATCTCCTGAGCTTAATTCAACAGCTAAAAGTTGGTTGTCGTCAGTAGTGACAAATATTTTATTGTTTAAAATTACTGGAGGTGCAGAAATTTGCGATAAAAAGTTTTTCTTCCATTGAATCTTTCCATTTTGATAATTGATAGCATAAATATTTCCCAGTCCAGTTGAGATTAATACTAAATCGTTATTTGCTGAAAGGCCTCCTATAAAACTAATCCCTTCTTCAAATTCCTCTTCTAATTTCAATTTCCAAATTAGTGAGCCCTCAGAATAGTCTCTAGCTTGTGCTCTTCCTTCATTATCGATAGTATATATTATATTTTTATAAACAATTGGTGAAATTATATATGGACCAATTCCTCCCTCACCCTCACCTATATTAATTTCCCATTTTTTTTCAATAGACTCGTTACTAGAAAAATGAAACAAATGGTTTGAAACATTTTGATTATTCTGAGCCCAGTCTTCTATTAATTTTGGTTCCGGCAAATATACTTTGGCAAATGATTTTACTAATTTTTTTTCATCTACTTCAAAAACATTTTCTCTTTTTCCATCAAGAGGAACTTCAACTTCCTCAAACAAGCTACATGATGATAGGATAAAGACCACAAGCAGGGATTTAAATTTATTCTTAAACAAGTTATCTTCCCTTAAGATATTCCAGCATATCCCTGGCTCTTCCCGATAAAGTCGTTGGAGCATTTCTCTTACTTATAATTTCTTCGAATACTTCTTTAGCCTTGCTAAACTGTTTGCTTTTCACTAAGATAAATCCTTTTAATTCTAGAGCAGAGAACGTCCAAGCATTATCTTTAGTTAATCTATCAATTTTCTCTAATAACAATTCACTTGGCTCGTGATTCATAGCATTTAGCACATATAAAATTGTTGAAATATCTCTGAAAGATTGATCTACGGCTGTTTTTTCCAAATCTAAATATATGTCTAGACCCTCTTGAACCTGATTCTTATTAATGAGAATAGACGCTTTTTTCATCTGTGCCATTGTCACATACCCATCAGACGAACCATCTGTAATTCTATCAAGCGCAATTAAAGCTGTGTCAAAATCTTTTTCTTTAAGCAATTCCACAGCTGCTGTAAAGTCATCACCAAGTTTTTGCTTTTTTTTCTCAGTATAAGCCTCCCAGCCCACAAAACCAGTTGTAAACAGTACTATACCAAATGCAAAACTAATTACATAAGGACCAATTTTTTTCCAGAGCTTGGCATATTTTTCCTCTTTTAGCTCCTCGTCAACTTCTCTGATAAATTCTTCGCTCATTTTTTAATAGAAATTTTTTAAATTTTTCAATAAAATATCTTTAACTTTTATATTATTTAATAGAAATATCAAATTATTTAAATGCAAATTTTTAAACTTAAGAACACCAAAAATAAATTAGTCAGGTTTAAGAAGTTTGAGTTAAACAAAATAATGAATGTTTACAGCAAAAAAATTGCACTCGGTGAATGGAAAGATTATTCAATTTGTTTTGAATCCAACTATGCTTTGTTTTGCATCCACAAATCATTTAATTTAAACCCAAGTTTTCAAATAATGAAAAAAAATAGTAAAGGCATAAATTATTATTTGTCATCCAACAACATGCTTTTAATTAAATCAAACTCTTTAAACAAAGTCTTAAATTATTTTAAGAAACCAAGTTTAAGATTAGTTCGATAACTTTTTTTTGATACCCGAAGTATAGGATGATTGTCTAGATTTATGCAGTCTTTGATAACCCATGACTCCAATAAAAATGAAATCACTTTTTCCATTTTCCCAACTAATCATTACATTACCATCAACTAATTTCCAACTTCCTTTTACCCCATCAGCATAATCAGATATGGCTTCACCATTCTTATTAAGTTCAATAGTAAATTCTGATTTCCATTTATCCAATGCTATCCATTTACCAACCCATAAATTTGTATCGGCTTTCAATGAGCTAAAAAGAAATAATCCTAATATTATAAACCTTAACACAACTTTATCTATGGCTTTCTTGATTTTAAAGAACGTACTATATCTAATTTTT
>JAOOJU010000087.1 GCA_028407765.1 Rickettsiales bacterium | reverse complement strand
TCTTGAAAGAAAATATCAATTAACTTTTGTGATAATCTGAATAATTTTTTTTTTTTCATTGACCATAAAACAATGATTAGATTAAGAGACAACACCTCTAACCTGTGTTGAAAAGTATCCTTAATATTACAATCTCTAAAAAAAAATGGTTTTCTTGATTGTTCCGCAATTTTGGTGTAAATCTTTAATGCTCTATGTTTTTCAAAAGAATTGAACATATTTATCTAATGTTGAAAAAAATAATATATCTCACTTTAATATCTAATTTGCTTGTATTTAATACATCTTGTGTTAATAAAAAAATTGTCAATGGACAATTACCAGATGCAGAGATGTTATCAAAATTAAGGGTAAATGAGGATAGCAAACAAATAATTAAACAATTGCTTGGCTCACCCTCGTTTAAGGGAGAACTTGGGGATAATTCTTTTTATTACTTTTCTACTGTTAGTGATCAAATTGCTTTCTTAGAACCCGACTTAATTGATCAAAAAATAATTCAACTTAAGTTTAACAGTAAAGATATTCTACAAAAAATTTATTTATACAAAAAAAATGATTCAAAGGAGGTTGTTATGTCTTCCAACTTTACAAAAACAACCGGAAGAGAAATAAGTCTTCTCGAGCAAATGATTTCTAACTTTGGATTAGGAATGGGAACAAAAGGACCTATTCTAGGAAGTGGAAGAACTGGCGATTAAATATCATATACATTAAACTATGCTAAAAGTGCAAGCATAAGTATTGAAACAATATTTATAATCTTAATCATTGGGTTTATAGCTGGACCAGATGTATCTTTATACGGGTCTCCGACTGTATCTCCCGTAATTGCTGATTTATGAGCATCAGAATTTTTTCCACCATGATTTCCATCCTCTATATATTTCTTTGCATTATCCCATGCCCCTCCCCCAGAAGTCATTGAAATAGCAACAAATATTCCAGTAACAATTGTACCTAGTAATGCTGCACCTAGTGTAATGAATGCAGCCTCTTGAGACTCTATTAATAAAATAGAGTAATATATCACAAAAGGAGCCAAAACTGGTAATAAAGAGGGCAATATCATTTCTTTAATCGCCTCCTTGGTTAAAATATCAACAGCTTTACCATATTCGGGTTTAGATCTACCAGTCATTATACCTTTATTTTCTTTAAATTGTCTCCTAACTTCGGTCACGATCTTCTGGGCTGTTTTCCCTACAGCAGTCATTCCCATTGATCCGAACAAATAAGGCAACATTCCTCCTAAAAATAAACCAATTACTACATATGGGTCTTCTAGAGAAAAATTTATATCAAGTTCTGGAAAATAATATTTCAAATCCTGTGTATATGCACCGAATAAAACAAGGGAAGCTAAACCAGCTGAACCAATTGCATATCCTTTTGTTACTGCCTTGGTAGTATTGCCAACTGCATCAAGAGCATCAGTTGTTTTTCTGACATTTTCAGGTAGGTTAGACATTTCAGCTATACCACCAGCATTATCAGTCACTGGACCATAAGCATCCAGAGCCACAATCATACCAGCTAAAGCTAACATTGTGGTCGCCGCAACGGCAATACCATATAACCCAGCTAAATTATATGAAAATACTATTCCAAGAACTATAATGAGTGTAGGTATTGCTGTTGATTGCATAGATACAGCTAAACCTTGAATAATATTTGTAGCATGACCTGATTCTGAAGCTTTGGCAACAGATTTTACAGGGTAAAATTCAGTACTAGTATAATATTCAGTTATCCAGACTAATAGACCAGTAACAACAAGGCCAATTATAGAGCAATAAAAAAGTCCTAAACCAGTAAAAGATTTAAATAAAACTGTATTGTCACTCATAACAAAACTCATTCCTATATGATGATACATAACAGCAAAAATCAATAATATAGAAACGATTCCGGTAACCATCAGACCCTTGTACAAAGCTCCCATAATATTTTCAGACTCACCAAGCTTTACATAAAAAGTTCCGATCACGGACGAAACTATACAAACTCCAGCAATTAAAAGTGGTAACATCATCAACTTTTCCTGATCTTCACCTGTAAAAAGTATCATTCCTAGAGCCATAGCTCCAACAATTGTTACAGCATATGTTTCAAAAAGGTCCGCTGCCATTCCAGCACAGTCACCAACATTATCACCCACATTATCTGCTATAACAGCTGGATTTCTTGGATCGTCTTCAGGAATTCCAGCTTCAATTTTTCCTACAAGATCAGCACCAACATCTGCACCTTTAGTAAATATACCACCACCTAATCTGGCAAAAATAGAAATTAATGAAGCACCAAAACTAAATGCTACCATCGGTTCTATTATATCTCTTCCTCCACTAGGACCATAATTTTGTAATAAGAATCCATAATAAACAATCAATCCTGCCAGACCTAATCCAACAACTAAAAAACCTGTAATTGCTCCAGACTTAAATGAAATGTCCAGAGATGGCTGAATACCTATTTTTGCAGCCTCTGCTGTTCTAACATTAGCCCTCACGGAAACAAACATTCCGATATATCCAGCTAATCCTGATAAAAAAGCTCCAATAACAAAACCTACAGCAACAAAACTATTTTCAATTCCATAGTATAAAACTACACCTATAACGATTCCCACAATTGTTATTGTACTATATTGTCTATTTAAATATGCTTGAGCACCCTCCTGAATAGCTTTAGCAATTTCTTTCATCTTCTCACTACCATCTGAAGCAGCTAAAATCTGTTTACT
>JAOOJU010000086.1 GCA_028407765.1 Rickettsiales bacterium | reverse complement strand
GATTTTAAAGGGAGAGATGTTCAAAAAAATAACTTTTATGACTGTTCATGGTTCAAAAGGATTGGAAGCAGATGTGGTTTTTATATTAAGAATGTACGATACACAAAATGAATTTCCTCAAGGGTTCCCTTTTGAGCGAGAAGAAGATTTTTTATTAAAACCATTTCATAAACTTTCAGATTATATTAATGTGAGAGAAAAAGAAGAAAGAAGGTTATTTTACGTAGCTCATACAAGAGCAAAGCAAAAAACTGTCATATATACCGATCCAGAAAATAGATTTATAGAAGAAATTAAATCACTCAATGAAGAGGGTATAGATTATAACTATGAATTTTTAAAGTCTAAAACATCCTCACAAAATATAAACAAATTATTAAATTTAAAAAAAGGGATAAATACATCTCTTAACAGAGATTATTCAGCTGAAAATCATGTAGAAAATATTAAAAGTAAAACACTTACATGTACAATAGATATTGAAAAGTGGATTAACTTTATTTTTCACAAACCAAGTGTACAGAAACTGTTTACAAAAGAGGACTTAAGAAAACTAATTGAATTACATAAAAAAAGATTATTATTCATAAATAATCATTCTTTAAAAAACGGATCCCAATACATAGGAAATTGGCTAATAGATAAACAAACAGGAGATCCTTCAATAGATTTAGGTGATTGGGCATATGATATTTTTGATGATTTAGAAGCATACCAAGAACCTGATGATAATTTTTTTCATGATTGGTATGAAGAAAATATTGATGTTATTGAAGAGTTGAAAACTGGTAACTGTTTAGTAAACGCTTATGGTTGTTTTATTAATTCTAATGGAACTTCTGAATATGGTTATTGGTCTAAAGATAGGTTTGTAAAAAAAGATGTTGATGAGGAACAAGACATTTTTCATATGGATATACTTGATAATTTGAATTCAGATAGTTTTTATAAATTTGAAGATAAAGATACATTTACTCCATTAAATAATAGAATGAAGAAGTCATTTAATAATTTTAAAAGAGAGGCACCAAAAATTAGGGCTAAAAATTTTGTAGAGTTCTTTCCCGTGAATAGGGGCTTGCCCTTCACAAGCGAAGAATTTACTCATGCAAAAATATTTCTAAATAAGGGTGCTAAAGCTTCTGATTTTAGAAAATATTTTCAGCGTAGTATTGTGACTATTTCCTCATATTTTATTAAGAAGACTGATATTAGTGTAGATTCACTAATTAAGAAGTTATTTAAAAATAATAAAGGGTACAGAGATGATGAGGATGAAGATGACATTGAAAGAATTAAATACCTAATACCATTCTAGTAATATTTAATTTTATTAATAGCTTCTAATTTTTGCTTTAAACTACTTCCTCCACTATAAAGCCCATAGGTCATTGTTTTCTTCTCATGAAAAACAGCCAGATTGTAAATATATAGACTAAAATTACTTATTCTTTATAAGAAACAAAGCAATAATAACAATAACTTAAAAAAAACAATTTGACAGACGTAACTCACTTTAATATACTTATAGAATCAAATTTAGATTTACCTGACTTTCTGTCGGGTTTTTTTTCGCCTTAATTTTTTATAAATTTACTCCCCTACCTTAAACACTGACTAGGCGAAGGAAAAATACCCCGGCTTATTTTGGTTGTTAAAAGATTTTTTTTATTTGGATTTTCTTAATTATAAATGCTTAAACAAATAAGCTTTTGTCACATAACAAACTTTTATACTCCACAATTGAGTCTAAAAACAAAAAAAATTTATTAGCCCCAAAAAAATATTATGCATGGAACTGAAACTAATATTATAACTATCTCTAATGGTAGCCCTAATTTCCAATAATCTCCAAACTTATAATTACCTGGCCCCATAACTAATGTATTACATTGATGTCCAATAGGCGATAAGAAAGCACAACTAGCTCCTATTGAAATAGCCATCAAAAAAGCATCAACTGAGTTATCTGTTGAAATTGCAATATTATAAGCTATTGGTGCCATTATGACAGCAGTTGCTGCATTATTAATAATATCTGATAGAAACATTGTAATAACCATCAAAATAATTAGCATCCAAAATATATTTAAATTAGCAGAATAATCCGATAAATAATTGGCAATATTTTCTGAAATACCATATTCAGTTAACGAATTACCGATGGGTATCATAGCAGCTAATAATATAACAATAGGCCAATCTATATGTTGATAAATACCCTCTCCTGTAAGTAGCTTGATACTTACGTAAGCTAATACACATAATAGAAAAGCAACAATAATAGGCAGGATATTAAAAATAATTGTTAATAAGCTTATAGCGAATATTGAAAGTGCTAACATTGCTTTTGAGGGTTTATTTAAAATATCAAATTCTCTTTTCCATAATGGCATAAGCCCTGCTATTTCAAGATTTTCTCCAATTTTTTTTGTGTTCCCTCTGTTAGCAATTAATAATACATCTCCAGATTGAAAAGTCTCATTTGATAATCTAAATCTAAATTTTAAACCTCTCCTCCACAAACCTAATAAGGCAAAACTGTCTCCTAATAATCTTTTAAAGTACTTATATTTTCTTCCTATAATTCTAGACTTAGGAACTATTATAGCTTCAATAGCTCCGAAATAATTATCTGAACTCTTTGAAGTTTTTTCAGAATTAATTTTAAGTTTATATTTTTGTTGAAGGTCAGAGATATCCTCAGGGTTTATTTTAAAAATAAGAGTTTGACCTATAGAAAGTTTTTGATTTCCATGTAAC
>JAOOJU010000085.1 GCA_028407765.1 Rickettsiales bacterium | reverse complement strand
AACAAAAGATGTTTTCAACCAGGTTAATATAAAATATCACCTTTTAATGTATACTTTTTTTTATTAGAATGATGAACATTATAACCATTTTGGGTTATAAATTTAATTTATGGTCTGAAAAGGGGGATACATGGAAGCAAATTTTGAAAATGTTGCCTACGATTGGGAAATGCTAGTAATTGAATTATATAAAACCGTCAATAAGAAGATACGTTGCGGTTTTTCGGGATATGTGATTATGCAATTGATAAATAGTCATTTTATTTATCAAAAAAAAAAGAAAAATAACGAAAATTTTTCATGGGATGACACATTCAAGTTAGTTGTAGATAGAACTTTTAAAAAAAAGGCGTTCAGTGACTTAAATAAATTAACAGTAACAAGTATATCTCAGTCTACAGGTATTCCGCTAGAGACGGTGAGAAGAAAAGTCTTTTTTTTTCAGAAAAAAAGAGTTATTAAAATCACAAAAAAAGGAATTCAACACGATACAAATTTTAAGACTTATTGGGAGAAAATAGCCTTTAATGAAGTAAAACTACTTCACATTTTTATAAACAATATATCAAAAAATGGTGGTATTGAGTGGATAAATAGTCGAGAGGCTATTAAAAAAATGAACCAAAACCAATGAATGATAAAAAAATAAGAAATTTATTGAGAGACTTTTCAAAAAAGAGAAATTGGGATCAATTTCACAGTTTAAAAAATTTAGCTTGTGCATTGAGTGTAGAGGCATCAGAATTAGTAGAAATTTTTCAATGGTCTGATAATGACTATAAAATAAAAGATATGGAAACATTTAATAAAATTGAAGATGAGATAGCAGATATAATGTTATACCTTATTAGATTTTCTGATATTGCAAAAATAAATATTGAACAAGCTTGTTTGAAAAAAATAAAAAAAAATAAAAAAAAGTACCCCGTAAAGTTATCTAAAGGCACTTCAAAGAAATATACTGAATTATGATTTACTTTTCATCCATTACTTTATTATAATTTTACCATAGCATCAGAAATAATTATGACA
Organism: Rickettsiales bacterium; assembly: GCA_028407765.1. Taxonomy (GTDB): domain Bacteria; phylum Pseudomonadota; class Alphaproteobacteria; order Methylaequorales; family Methylaequoraceae; genus TMED211. The sequence goes on along the minus strand of JAOOJU010000085.1, from coordinate 1,772 downwards.
AAAAATCTTACAAAAAAAACTATCAAAGAAAAAAGAGAATCAGCCAGAGCGCAGGAGTTAAGAGAAAATTTAAAAAAAAGGAAAAGGAATAATTAGATGGGAATAATGCCAGATAAATGGATAAAGAAACAAGCTAAGGAATATAAAATGATTGAACCATTTGAAGAGGACCTGCAAAAAGAAGGTGTTTTATCTTTCGGGCTTTCTTCATACGGCTATGACGCTCGTGTTTCAAATAAGTTTAAAATATTTACGAATGTTGATTCTGCAACTGTTGATCCTAAAAACTTTATTAATGAGAGCTTTGTTGATAGAGAGAGTGAATCATGTATTATTCCACCAAATAGTTTTGTTTTAGCTCAAACAGTAGAGTATTTTAGAATACCAAAAAATGTTCTAGTGATCTGTGTAGGAAAGTCTACATATGCCAGATGCGGAATAATTGTAAATGTTACGCCTTTAGAGCCGGAGTGGGAAGGACATGTTACATTAGAGTTTTCCAATACTACCCCTCTGCCTGCAAGAATATACGCTAATGAAGGTGCAGCTCAGTTCTTATTTTTTGAGGGGGTTGAAACTTGTGAGAGGTCGTATGCAGATCGCAAAGGAAAATACATGCACCAAACAGGTGTGACTTTGCCAAAACTATAATTCCATGGATCAAATAGAAATAATAGGTGGAAATCCAATTTCTGGAGAAATAAAAATTAGTGGTTCAAAAAATGCTTCATTACCTATTCTTGCATCAAGTTTATTAACGAACGAGATAGTTAAATTAAATAATATTCCAGATTTATCTGATGTTAATTCCATGATTAGACTTTTACGGTCTTTAAATGTTAAATCTAAATTTAAAAAAAATAGCATCAATCTTTCTCCAAAAAAACCAAAATATAATTTTGCCTCATATGACTTAGTAAGAAAAATGAGAGCATCTTTTCTTGTACTGGGTCCATTATTGGCAAGGTATGGAAACGCTAAAGTATCTTTACCAGGAGGATGTGCGATAGGTGATAGGCCGATAAATATTCATTTAGACGGATTCAAAAAAATGGGAGTTAAATTTGACATAGAAGATGGTTATGTAATTGGCCATATTGAGGGTGTTTTGAGAGGAAATAAGATAAATTTACCGATAAGTTCTGTTGGAGCAACTGAAAATATTATGATGGCAGCAACCCTGGCTGATGGAAAAACTATAATTACTAATGCGGCAAAAGAGTTAGAGATAGTTGACCTTGGAAATTACCTAAAAAGTATGGGTGCTAAAATATCGGGCCTAGGAACTGATAAGATTTTGATTGATGGTGTAAAAAAATTGTATGGGTCAGAATATTCTATAATGTCAGATAGGATTGAAGCTGGAACCTTTATACTTATGGTATTAGGTTGTTCTGGTATTCTTAAATTAACTAATTTAGATGAACGAATAATTGATAATTACATTAAAATTTTTAAGTCTTTTAAAAAATTGTCCTTAAAGAAACTTAGTAAAAATATATTATTGATAACATGTAGCGATAAAATTTATGAGAGTGTTAATTTAAAGACCAAACCTTATCCTGGATTCCCTACAGATTTACAAGCACAACTTTCAGCAGTAATGACTAAGGCTAGAGGTTTTTCAATTATAGAAGAAACCATTTTTGAGAATAGATTCATGCATGTATCAGAATTAAATAGAATGGGAGCTAAGATGGATGTAGTTGGATCTAGAGTAAGAATTGAAGGACAAAAAAAAATATTTGGTGCACCTGTTATGGCAACAGATT
>JAOOJU010000084.1 GCA_028407765.1 Rickettsiales bacterium | reverse complement strand
ATTTATCTGATTCAAAAATTTCAAATAATCATTGTTTTTATATAACATTTGATACTAACCATCCAGATGTAATGATTAGTCCAAAATTAAAGAAAGAATACCCAAAAGAGATAACCATTGTTATTCAAAATCAATTCTGGGATTTAGAGGTTGGTAAAAAAAAATTTAACGTAACACTATCTTTCAATAGAAAAAAAGAGGTTTTATCTATACCCTTTGAGTCAATAAGCAAATTTAATGATCCCTTCGTCAAGTTTAGTTTACAACTTGAATTTAGAGCTAAAAAAATTACAAAACCAAAAAAAGTCAAAGCTATTAAAAAAATAATTACGGCAGAAAAAAATAATCAAAACTTAAATAAAGTAATTAAATTAGATAAATTCAGAAAAAAAAAGGACTAATCTATTGAAAAAATTTAGAGAAGAAAGTGATAGTTTAGGGAGAATTAAAGTCCCAGCAGAAAAATATTGGGGTGCTCAAACTCAAAGAAGTCTGGAAAACTTTAAGATTGGTTCTGATTTAATGCCACTTGAATTTTTGCAAGCATTTGCTTTACAAAAGAAAGCTGCAATTATTGCTAATCTAGCAACAGAAAAGATTAGTGAAAATATAGCAGTAAAGATTATGGATGTATGTGATGAAATTGTAGACGGGAAGTTAAATGAACATTTTCCATTATCAGTATGGCAAACTGGTTCAGGCACACAAACCAATATGAACTTAAATGAAGTAATTGCAAATAGAGCCAATGAACTTTTAGGAAAGAAACTTGGGAGTCATGATCCAGTTCATCCAAATGATCACTGTAACCTTGGTCAATCATCTAATGATTCATTTCCTACTGCAATGAATATTGCAATAATGACTGAAAGTAGAAAAAAATTAATTCCAGTTATAAAAAACTTTATAAAAGAATTATCTATCAAAGAAAAGAGTTTCTCAGAGATTGTGAAAATTGGTAGGACTCATCTTCAAGATGCAGTTCCTCTAACTTTAGGTCAAGAATTTGGAGCATTTAGAGTACAAATTGAAAAGGCTTTAAAAAGAATAGAAGAATCTTCTAAAGAATTATTTTTTTTAGCTCAAGGAGCAACTGCGGTTGGATCAGGACTTAATTCTTCAGAAGTTTTTGTGAAAGGTTTTATTAAAGCTATACAAACCATTACTGGTTTACCTTTTAAATCTTCTGAAAATAAATTTGAATCAATATCTTCCCACGATTCTATTGTCAATCTTTCAGGAGCTATTAATACATTAGTAATTGCTTGTTATAAAATCGCTAATGATATACGACTCCTCGCATCTGGTCCAAGATGTGGAATTGGTGAAATCAATCTTCCATCTAATGAACCTGGTTCTTCAATAATGCCGGGAAAAGTTAACCCGACACAATGCGAATCATTAGCTCAAGTATGCATATACTTAATGGGTTGCAATAATTCCATAGGCATTGCTGGAAGCCAAGGTCAGTTTCAACTAAATGCTAATAAAACTGTGATTATTTTCATAATCTTGAGAAGTATAAACCTTTTAAGCGACTCTATAACTTCTTTTTGTAAAAATTGTCTTAAAGACATTACTCCAAATCTAGAAAAAATTGAAGAAAACGTCCAAAAGTCCTTAATGCTTGTTACGGCATTAAACCCTAAAATTGGCTATGATAAATCAGCAGAAATAGCAAAAAAAGCATTTAATGAAAAGATCAACTTAAAAGAAGCAGCAGTTAAATTAAATTATATTTCGGAAGAGGATTTTGACCAAATAGTGAGTCCTATTGCTATGACTAAAAATAAAAAATATTAAAATAGTTTAAAAATTTCTTCCAGATCAATAGAGTTATTCTTTTTCATTGGTATTTTTAAAGATTTTATTGGTCCTAATTTGAGTATTTCATCGGTAAGAAAGAATTTCTTTATTTCTTCCATATCAAGCTTAGTTGAGTACTTTTCAGGAGTACCAGATAATGTAATCTGGAAATTCGGTAATTTTGTATATTCATTCGTTTTAAGTTTTATTGTATTTCTTAAATCAAAATAATTCTCACTAAATGTATAATTACCTGATGAAGTTATTTTAAAATTTTCGTTAATAATTAGAACATCTCTCAATTTTAAAACACCTTTATTAAATAAAAAGTCGCCGTTTATTTCATTTATAACGCTTAAACCCTCTGTATCAAAAAGATTAATTAAAGAAAAAAAATCTGATATTTGCTTTAAAGAATCAATTTTTTTAGCAATTTTTTTTGTATCTATGCCTTTAAAAGTTGAGTCTCTAGAAAAAAATTTTCCTTCAATATCAGTATTATCTATTATTTTTTGTAAACTTTCATTTTTAAAATTAGATTTAAACTTTGCAGTCAAATTTCCATTTCCTCCAAAAATATCATATTTAGTTTTTCCAAACATTTCTCTAGGGATTTCAAAATTATTAATTAATAAAAGTCCTTTTGTCATTCTGGAGTCAAGATTATAAACTGCATTTAAAATGATAGATATATTTAGATAGTTAGCTTTAAAATTCTCAATTTTTAATGTTTCATCTCCCAATAATAATTTATATTTAATATTTTCTAATAAATGATTATTATACTTAAGTTTTTTAATATCAGTATTAACCTTTAATGATATTGGAAACAAATTGTTATTCTTTTCTGAAACACGATATACTGATGATTGATTGTTCAAGTAAGAAAATTTATTTTTAATTTTAACAAATTCTTCAAAATCTATAATTTCACTGTTTAATGAACCTTCAAATAGTACAGGTTTTTTTATTGGATAAATAAAACCTTCCATAAATGA
>JAOOJU010000083.1 GCA_028407765.1 Rickettsiales bacterium | reverse complement strand
TCTGAAAATTTAAAGAAATTAGAAAAAAAAAAATGCTGGGTTTTGGATGACCTGGATAATATCTTTAAACTTAATTTTAAAAAAATACAATTAAAGATTCTAAATATTTTAAATACATTATCAAACTTAAAAGTAAGAAAGTTGAATTAGTTTGTCTTGCAGGGTATATGAAAATTTTAAGTAAAACTTTCCTCCAAAAATGGAGGAATCAAGTAATAAATATCCATCCTTCTTTACTTCCATCATTTAAAGGTTTAAATGCTCAAGAAAAAGCATTTAATTATAAAGTAAAGTATACAGGTTGCACTATTCACTATGTTAATGAAGAACTTGATGGTGGAGAAATAATTGATCAAAGAGTTGTTAAGATAGAAGACGATGATAATGTTGATACTCTTAAAAAAAAGATATTGAAAGAAGAACACAAACTTTATATAAATGTAATTGATAAACTTTCAAAAAAAGAGGTATTGAATAATGGATAAAATCAAAGGGGATAAGCATCAAAAATTTTTTAATTCTTTTATAAAATTTTCGATAATTTCAATTGTTTTAATTGTTCTACTACTTGGTTTTCTCTATTTCTTCCTAGTGGTCTAATATTTCCCTTTCTGAGAAAAAAAAATTTATTTCAATTTCAGCATTTTCTTTACTATCAGAACCGTGAACTGAATTTTCCTCAACTGATAATCCAAACATTTTTCTTACGGTATTTTCTTCAGCATTAGCAGGGTTAGTTGCACCCATTAGTTTTCTATTCTCTAGTACTGCATTCTCTCCTTTAAGAACTTGAACAACAATTGGGCCGGACGTCATGTACTTACATAAATCACTAAAGAATGCTCTTTCTTTGTGAATACTATAAAATCTTTCAGCGTCGAGATTCGATAACAAAATCATTTTCTGCGCTACAATTGATAAGTTATTTTCTTCGAATTTAGAATTAATTTTTCCAGTTAGATTTCTTTTTACTGCATCTGGTTTTATGATAGATAATGTAAGTTCTTTGGTCATTTTAGCCTTTATGATAGTTAATATCTAATTTACTTTCCACTTTTGATTTTGCATTTCTATAAGAGTTTTCACAGTAAATCCACTCTTTTGTAATTTATTTTTATGATTTATATAATCACAGTCAGAAAATTTATTGGAAAATATAAAAAATTTTTTATATATTTCTAATTTATTTATTTGTACTGAAGGAGAAACTAAAAGAATGTCGAACCTGTTATAATTTTTATAATTTTGATAATCACCGTTTAAAAGTATTATTTTTTCATCTTCAAAATAAGGATCAATATCCTGTCTATGAGGGATAAATGAATTATTGACATTTATCCAAAGAAACTGATCGAGTGAATCTTTTTCATGTTTAGAGTTAGTTAACACCAATAGCTTTAATCCTTTATTTATTAACTGGACACAAAGCTTAGATAATAAAATTTCAAAAGGACTAGTGATATAATATAAATTTACTTCTTTGCATGATTCAGGTTCATTCATAATTCTCCTCTATAAAATTATTTAATAACCTGACTCCAAAACCTGTTCCTCCTGGTCTAGAGATTGCTGTACCCTTTTTAGACCATGTTACTCCTGCAATATCTAAATGTGCCCATTTAGTTTTTCCAACAAATCTTTTTAAAAATTGTGCCGCCGTGATACTACCTGCTCCTCTTGTACCAGTTATATTTTTCATATCTGCAATATCACAATTAAGTAATTTATCAAAATCATCGTCCATCGGTAATCTCCAGATCAATTCTCTAACATTTAATGAAGACTTAGTTAATTTTTGTGCAAGTTGATCATTATTGGAAAAGAGCCCAGCATACCTATCCCCTAGGGCAACGATTATTGCACCTGTTAAAGTGGCCAAATCAACAATTAACTCTGGGCTAACTTTATTATTTATATACCATAAAATGTCTGCAAGCACTAATCTTCCTTCGGCATCTGTATTGAGAACTTCAATTGTTTGTCCAGACATTGATTTTACTATATCACCTGGTCTTTGAGCATTACCATCAGGCATATTCTCAACTAAGCCAACGATTCCTACTGCATTCACCTTAGCTTTTCTTGAAGCCAATCCATACATTAAACCAGCAACAACACCTGCTCCTCCCATATCCCATTTCATATCTTCCATTCCACCTGAAGGTTTGATTGAGATTCCTCCAGTATCAAAGGTAACCCCTTTTCCAACAAAGGCTAATGGTTTTTGTTTTTTAGACTTTGGCAGACCTTTCCAGTTCATAATTAAAACCCTAGGAGCTTTTACCGAACCTTGTGCCACGCCTAATAAAGCTTTCATACCTAAAGATTTTATTTTTTTTTCGTCAAGAATCTCAAGTTCAATCCCCACTTTTGCTAATTTCTTACAATTATCAACAAATTTTTCAGGATAAAGTTCATTTGCTGGCTCTGAGACTAGATCTCGAGTAAGAAAGATTCCCTTGGATATGCTTTTATAATAATCAAATTTTTTTTTTACGATTTGAGGGTCTTTTACAACAAAAGAAACACTGTTTACAGAAGAACTAATTGGTCTTACTTTACTTCTGTACTTCCTAAATGAATAGTTCCTTAGATTAAAACCAGATGCTATTGCTGCAATAATATCATCATATTGCAGACCACCAAAATCATGCCTATTTACAAAAACAGTTATGTCTAAATTCATCTTTCTTTCAACTTCACTGAACTTACTTCCACCAAAAAGCTCAAAATCTGTAAGAGTTTTTAAACCACTTATTTTGCATAAATGAATCTTTTTATAAGTATTCTTTTTAAGAGGAAACATGTATTCCTCA
>JAOOJU010000082.1 GCA_028407765.1 Rickettsiales bacterium | reverse complement strand
AGTTGCTTGAAAACCAATACACTTTGGGTGTTATCAGAATGGAAAGAGCTATCAAAGAAAGAATGAGTAATTCTGAAATTGAAATAGTAATGCCTAATGATTTAGTTAATCCAAAACCTGCGTCAGCTTCCGTAAGAGAATTTTTTGGCCAAAGTCAATTATCTCAATTTATGGACCAAACAAATCCATTGTCTGAAATAACGCATAAAAGGAGATTATCTGCTTTGGGTCCAGGTGGCTTGTCAAGAGAAAGAGCTGGTTTTGAAGTTAGAGATGTTCATCCAACTCATTATGGAAGAATTTGTCCAATTGAAACACCTGAAGGTCCAAATATTGGGCTTATAAATTCTTTAGCAACTTATTCTAAAGTAAATAATTATGGTTTCATTGAAACACCGTTCAGAAAAGTTTTAAATGGAAAAGTTACTAACGATGTTGTCTATCTTTCTGCAATGGAAGAAAAAAATAATACCATTGCGCAGGCGAATGAGCCTTTAAAAGCTGATGGTTCTTTTGAACGTGATTTAGTTTCTTGCAGGAAGGATGGAGACTTTTTTCTTTTAAACCCAAAAGATGTTCATTTGATTGATGTATCTCCCAAACAATTAGTATCAGTTGCTGCTGCATTAATCCCTTTTTTGGAGAATGACGATGCTAATAGAGCCTTGATGGGTTCAAACATGATGAGGCAAGCAGTGCCTTTACTTAAAGCAGATGCTCCATTTGTTGGCACAGGAATGGAGAGTGTTGTTGCAAGAGACTCCGGTGTAGTTGTTGTAGCAGAAAGATCAGGTTATGTCGACCAAGTTGATTCATCAAGAATAGTTATTAGAGCTGATGTAAAAAAAGATAAAGATACGGGAGTTGATATATACAAATTGAGTAAATTTCAGAGATCAAATCAAAATACTTGTATTAACCAAAGACCATTGGTTAGAGCAGGAGATTATGTTTCGGAAAATGATATAATTGCGGATGGACCTGCGTCAAAAATTGGAGAATTAGCACTAGGTAAAAATGTTACCGTAGCATTTATGCCATGGAACGGTTATAATTATGAAGATTCAATTTTAATTTCTGAAAAATTAGTTGTAGACGACGTTTTTACTTCTATACATATCGAAGAATTTGAAGTTTTAGCCAGGGATACTAAGCTTGGACAGGAAGATATAACCAGAGATATACCTAATGTTGGAGATGAGGCTTTAACTAATCTGGATGAAGCTGGGATAGTTCATATTGGGGCAAAAGTTACACCAGGAGATATATTAGTTGGAAAAGTCACACCAAAAGGAGAATCCCCTATGACTCCTGAAGAAAAACTCCTACGTGCAATATTTGGTGAAAAAGCTGCGGATGTAAAAGATACTTCTCTCAGACTTCCACCAGGTGTTTCTGGTACAGTAGTTGAAGTTAGAGTTTTCTCTAGAAGAGGAATAGATAAAGATGAAAGAGCACTTTCAAATGAAAGATCACAGATTGAGCAACTATATAAAGACATGGAGGATGAAAAATCTATATTAGAATCAAGTTTTACAAAAAGTTTAACTGACTTTTTGATTGGTCAAACTCATATAAGCGGTATTGAAGGTTTGTCAAAAAATAAAGTTATTGATAAGGAGTCTTTGAAAGACTTAAACTTAAATAAGGTAAGAAATATTAATATTAAAGATGATAAGTTGATGAAAAAAATTGAGTCTTTGTGTGAAGCATTTGATGAAAGCCTTGATATTTTACAAAATAACTTTAAGGATAAAGTTGATAAAGTCCAATCTGGAGACGATTTGTTACCAGGTGTAATGAAGTTAATAAAAGTTTTTGTGGCTGTCAAAAGGCAATTAGCTCCTGGAGATAAAATGGCTGGAAGGCATGGTAATAAAGGTGTAATTTCAAGAATTATTCCGGCAGAGGATATGCCTTATATGGAAGATGGTACACCTGTAGACATTGTTTTGAATCCTCTGGGTGTTCCTTCAAGAATGAATGTTGGTCAAATATTAGAAACGCATTTGGGCGCAGCTGCTGTTGATCTAGGAAAAAAATTTTTTGATTTAGCTGAAACAGTCAAGGAAAATCCATCTAAGATCAAAGATCTCAGAAATTTCTTTAAATTAGTTTACGAAGAAAATGTTTTTAATGAACGTTTTTCTAAACTTGATAATGAATCTCTTGTAAACCATGCCCTGGGTTTAAGTAATGGAGTCCCTTTTGCTACTCCGGTATTTGATGGAGCTAAAGAACAAGATCTAAATCGTTATTTTGATTATGCTGGTTCTGATACTAGTGGACAGAAAAAATTAATTGATGGAAGAACTGGTGAGTATTTTGATAGACCAGTTACAGTTGGTGAAATTTATATGTTGAAACTTCATCATCTTGTTGACGATAAAATACATGCTAGGTCTATTGGGCCTTACAGCCTTGTTACACAGCAACCACTTGGGGGAAAGGCTCAATTTGGTGGGCAAAGGTTTGGTGAGATGGAGGTTTGGGCTTTGGAAGCTTATGGTGCCTCATATACCTTACAAGAAATGTTAACAGTTAAATCAGATGATGTGTCTGGTAGAACAAAAGCTTATGAAACTATAGTCAGAGGTGAAGATAATATTGAATCAGGTATTCCAGAGTCTTTTAATGTATTGATTATGGAACTTAAGTCTTTGGGCCTCAATGTTGAGCTATTAGAACGAAACGTTTAATGGAAGGAATATTATGAGTGATTTAATGAAGCTAATTGAAAAACCAAATTTTACAAACTTTGATTATATTAAAATTTCCATCGCTAGTCCTGAAAATATGATTGCGTGGTCACATGGTGAGATAA
>JAOOJU010000081.1 GCA_028407765.1 Rickettsiales bacterium | reverse complement strand
AACTGATAAAATTATATTTTTGTCGCTGGAGAGTATTTTCTTACATAACGAAGTTTTTCCAGCTCCTGAGGGAGAAGATAAAACTATCATTAACCCTTTTCTATCATATTTCATTTTTCTTTTTTAACCTTACGTTTCATTAGTGAAACATTTTTTAAGTGTTCATTATAGTTTTCAGAAAATATATGACCACCATTTTTATCAGAAACAAAATAATAGTAGTTACTTGAATACGGATTTAAAACAGCTTTTAAGGATTCAATGCCAGGTATACATATAGGAGACGGTGGTAAACCATGATTAGTGTAAGTATTGTATTTAGAATAAATCTTTAGGTCTTTCCTAGTAAGTTTCCTATTTAACTTTTTCCCTAAAGTAATTCCATATATAACAGTTGGGTCTGATTGTAATCTCATTTTTGCCTCTAATCTGTTAAAAAAAACTCCAGCAATTTTATTCTTTTCACTTTTTCTACCAGTCTCTTTTTCTATTATAGAAGCTAAAATAAATAATTCGTTAATTCCTTTAATTGGTATTGTTTGTTTTTTTTTATTCCATAAATCTTCAGTTATTTCGATACTTCTCTTTTGTATATTTTTTATTATTTCATAAATGCTATCATTTATTGTGTAAGAGTAAGTATTTGCGATAAGCATATCTGGTAAATCAGTAAAAACTATATTATCAGACTTATTTGGTTTAATTTTTTTTATTAATTGAAGTAAATCATACTTTGAAATACCCTCTGGTATTGTTATAAGGTGACTTACTGATTGTCCTTTCACAAAAATCTGAGTCAAATTTACTACAGAAATTGAATTAGGTATTCTATATTCTCCAAATTTTAATTTTTTCTCCAGTGAATTAAGTTTAACCCACAACTTGAAAATTAGTTCACTGCTTATAATCTTCTCTTCTTTTAAAAGATTTGATATTTTTTCTAAGGTCATTCCAGGCTTTATTATTAAAGTCTGGTTGATACTATTTGTATATTTTTGGTTAAATTTATTATTTAAAAAATTAATATTTAAAAGAACGACTAAGCACAAAAAAAAAAACGCATTAAACACCTTTAAAAATTAATGTAGCATTGGTACCACCAAAACCAAAAGAATTAGATAATGCAAAATTTACTTCCTTCTTAATACTAGAGTTTGGCACTAAATTTATACCATCACAATCTTTGGATTTATTTTCAAGGTTAAGTGTTGGAGGAATGGTATTATTTTGGATACTAAGAATAGAAAATATTGACTCAACCGCTCCAGAAGCCCCCAATAAATGACCTGTTGATGATTTAGTAGAAGACATAATAGTTTTCTCTAAACTATTTGAAAATATTTTCTTAACTGAATTAAATTCAATTTCATCACCCAAAGGAGTTGACGTCCCATGAGCATTTACATAATCAATGATATCTGGATTGATGTGTGCGTTCTTAAGAGCTTGTTGCATTGCTCGAACTCCACCATTTCCATCTGGAGCTGGTGCTGTTGCATGGTAACCATCACCGGACAGTCCATATCCAATAACTTCAGCATATATATTAGCTGACCTTGCTTTAGCATGCTCATATTCTTCTAACACTAAAACGCCAGACCCTTCTGACAAAACAAATCCATCTCTATCCCTATCCCAAGGTCTGGAAGCTCTCTGAGGTTCTAAGTTATATTTTGTTGACAATGCCCTCATTGCGCCAAAACCTGCTATGCCTAGTCTTGTACATGCTGCTTCAGAGCCACCCGCAACCATTACATCTGCATCACCATACATAATTAATCTCGACGAATCTCCGATGGCATGTGCACCTGATGCGCAGGCTGTAACTACTGAGTGATTTGGCCCTTTAAAGCCATATTTTATTGAAACATGTCCGCTTGCAAGATTGATAAGACATGAAGGAATAAAAAAAGGAGAGATTTTTCTTGGACTTCTTAAAAGAGACTCAGAACTCTTTCTGATGCCATCTAGACCTCCTATTCCAGAACCAATCATTACTCCTGTTTTATGAGAATCTTCTTCATTATTCGGGGACCAACCCGAATCTTCTATTGCTTCTTTGGCAGCAGATATTGCGTATTGTATAAATGTCTCTGTTTTTCTTCTATCTTTTTGATCTATAACGTTTTCAATAAATAGATCTGACCTTCCACATAGTGGTATTTGACCTCCAACTTTGCATGCCAAATCTTCAATTTCAAAGCCAGTAAGTTTATCTATTCCTGACTCTGATTCAATTAGTCTTTTCCAACAATAATCGGCACCATAACCCAAAGGTGAACACATACCTATACCAGTTACAACAACTCTCCTCATTATCAAAAATTATTTTTTATTATCTTCAATATATTTAATAGCATCACTAATTGTTAGTATCTTCTCTGCAATATCGTCAGGGATTTCACAATCAAATTCCTCTTCAAAAGCCATTACTAATTCCACAGTATCTAAACTATCCGCACCTAAATCATCAATAAAACTTGCAGATTCATTAACCTTATCTTTTTCAACACCTAAATGTTCGATTACAATATCTTTTACCTTTTGTGCAACATCAGTCATAATTTCTTCCTTAATTAAATATTTTTATGAGTATATTAATAGTTAAAAAAAAATTTAAATCAAATATATAATAATTATATCATTGCAATACCTCCATTAACATGAATTGTTTGTCCCGTTATATATTCTGAGTTATCTGAAGCCAAAAAAATAGCCGAATTAGCTACATCTTCTGGTTTACCTATTTTGGCCATTGGAATCTTCGATAGAATTTTTTCTTTTTGATCTGAATTTAAAATTTCAGTCATTGAGGTTTCAATAAAACCAGGAGAAATACAATTAACTGTAATTCCTCTTCTTGCAACCTCCATAGCTATTGATTTTGACATTCCAATTATCGCTGCCTTGGAGGCACAATAATTTGACTGAC
>JAOOJU010000080.1 GCA_028407765.1 Rickettsiales bacterium | reverse complement strand
TATTTATATGCTAAGCGAAACATATAATGACAAAAAAAAAATAATTATTGAATGGGGTTTTTTTGGTCTTATGGAGTTCTTAGTTTCAGAAAGTGAAAATATTTCAAAAAATTTCTTGAGCGCACTAGATATAGGAAGTTCTCATGGAAATCATACTAAAATAATGAGAGATTTTGGACTTAATGTTGATCAAATTGATAAATATGAAAAATGTGCAGAAATAAATAGTGATTTTAACTCTTATAATTTTAGTAAGCAGTACGATGTTATCTTTTGTTCTCACGTAATTGAACATCAGAGAAATATTGGTCACTTCCTTGATAAGATTTTTGACACATTAGCTGATGATGGTTCACTAGTTATTTCTGCTCCGAAACATCCCGCTGAAAGATTTGTTGAAGGACATATACAGAGCACGATAATGCCACTTTTACTACAAAATCTTATATTTGCAGGTTTTGATTGCTTAAATGGAAAAGTACTATCCATGTCCGGTATTGAAAATTCATTTATTATAAAAAAATGTAAGCTTTTTAATTTAAAGGAAAGAAAAATGAGTGTTTATAAGTGGAATAAAAAACATCAAAATAGATCATTTTTAAAACTTAACGACCAAAGTTATGTAAAAAATGCGTGCCTGTTTCTAGAAAATTGCAATGTTTGGAAACAAGAAGATTTAAATATTGAAAAAAACTGTGAATTATCACGAAATAATACAGCATTAAGTCTCAATTTTCCAGAAAACTACAAAAATAAAGATTTAGTGATACATTTTGCAATAAATCATAAAGAGTTTCCATTCCCAATTTTAGACCATAACAAAAACAAGATAGATATTAACAAAGAAAATTTTTTAAAATTTCGCTTCTAATACAATGTTACAAATCTTTAAAAAAAAAGTCTCCAAAGAACTAGGGATTTTTCCCCTTTTAGAGTATCTCATCACAAATAATAGTATAATAAATAAAAATAAGAGAATGCTTTTACTTGGAGACATCTATAAAGATCATCTTTCTTTGATAAATCTTTTTGGATATAATACGGAACAGTTTACTAAAAAAGAAATAAACTCGTCTTTCCATCTAAAAAAAATCAATAAAAAATATGATGTTATTTTCTGCAATCACGTAATCCAATACCAAAGAAATACTGGTTTTTTTCTTGATAAACTATTTGATATCTTAAAAAACAATGGAAAATTAATTATTTCTGGTCCAAAACATTCCTCAGAAATATTATCTGAAGGTCAGATCTCTTCCTGTATTCTTCCAGTATTCATTCAGAATCTAATTTATTCAGGCTTTGATTGTAAAAATGGAAAAATGTTGTCTATTGGATCATTTGAAAATTCTTTTATTGTTTCTAAAGAAAATAATTTTAATAAAAAAGAGAGGACTGAGACAGGTTTTAAATGGTCTGAATCTCATAAAAAAAGATCACCATTTGATTTAGTTTCAGGTATTAGTGTTGAAAATAGTTTTTGGTTCTTCGAAAATTGTTATTTTTGGAAGTCAATTAGAAGTGCAGGAGACTTTGAGAGTAAGATAGCAAGAATCGTAATGACCTTTCCAGACAATTATAGATATATGAATACATACCTAAATATACAGACTAAAGAAATACTTGAATTATTTGAGTTTATTGAATTTTATGACCAAGATTTAAAGTCTATAGATTTGAAGAATAGTAATTTGAGGATATCACTTTAATTTAAGTGGTATTTATGTTGAGGAGAAAAGACTTTAACCCCCGGTGCACAGATTATGATTCTCCTGCAATTCCTATTAAACTATTAATTTTATTGTATAAATTTTAATTATCAAACTCTTTTATTGACGAAAGCATTAATTAATACGATATCTCTTAATATTTTGAAGAGTTTTAAAATAACTAATCAAGGTATGTGTATTATTATTATTAAAAATTTTTTTTACCCATGATGAGAAGCATTTCCTTTCTTAGACTTATACCTGAAATGTCATCAACAAGGTCATTTTTTGTTGATTTTGACAAAAATGGAATAAAGTTTAACAAGCCATATATCAACTTCTCACGTCTAATTCGCTTATTGGGTAAAGAAGCATTTTTATAGATACTTTGAAATCCCAACTGGTTCATTTCAATATTTGTTTTTAAAAATGAATGATGACTTTCTTTGGGAACAGCAAATTTATCAGCTAAAGAAGTATCTTCAAGTTCTCTTGATCTTGGCTCACCGTCAAATCCTTTTATTATATGATTTTTACAGTGTTTAGGAAAAAGAAGTCTAGCAAATTTGATTTTTTTTTTTATATCCCCGCCAGACAATATTTTTAGTATTAAACGCATGATAGTAACTAAATAACGACCTTTATGATAGAGACCAACTACCATGAAATTTTGAGATTTTACTAATGTTGAAATAATTTCTAGAGCTAATTTAGGATCATGTGTGGTATGCAAAACTCCTCTAGACCAAACTAGATCATATTTAACAGAAGTAACTTCGTTAGGTAAATTAAAAATATCAGCCTTTATAAACCGTATATTTTTAATTTTAAGAGATTTAGCATGATTTTCTGCATATTTAAGTGAAGCTTCACTTATATTAAAGGCAATTATCTTACTATTCGGATTTGCATGACCAAAACTTAACGCAAAACTTCCTGTACCACAACCTGCGTCTAAAACAGTTATAGGTCTGTTTAGTTTTTGTTTTGGAAAACCCATTTTAATAAGAGCATTATTTATCTTTTTAGAGGAAGATAATATTTTTTTGCTACTCAACCTTGGAAAAGGATATTCATCATAAAAATTAGCGGTTACATTTGTTAATTTACGCATATTTAATTATCTAATTAGTTTTATAATAATAGTCAATCTTATTAAAGAGTCTAGATATATTTCTAATTGAGGCAAGAATGGATAATTTAATTCTTAACGTTCAGTGCGCTAAAGAAACATTTAAGAATTAGCATTTGTTCTAAAACACATATAAAAGCACCTCTATTTTTTGATTATGAAAACCCCAGAAAAGTCAGGTTATATTACACTGGTTTTTGATAGGTAATGAAACGCTTGGTTTAAAACATTTTGTGTCAAAAAGCGTCAAACATTATATTTGACTGTCTTATTGCTATGAGAACACCGGAAACCCCTACTCTGTATGGATTTTATGGTAGCGGAGGAGGGACTTGAACCCCCGACACGCGGATTATGATTCCGCTGCTCTAACCACCTGAGCTAC
>JAOOJU010000008.1 GCA_028407765.1 Rickettsiales bacterium | reverse complement strand
CCTTGGACTTTATTCAAATTGTTGGGGCTAGACAACATAATTTGAAAAACATAACAATCAATATACCGAGAAATAAATTAGTTGTAATAACTGGACTTTCTGGTTCAGGTAAATCTTCACTGGCCTTTGATACTATATATGCTGAAGGACAAAGGAGATATGTTGAAAGTTTATCATCTTATGCAAGACAGTTCTTAGATATGATGGAAAAGCCTGATGTAGATCTTATAGAAGGTCTTTCACCAGCAATCTCAATAGAACAAAAGTCAACATCAAAAAATCCAAGGTCAACTGTTGGAACTGTTACTGAAATATATGATTATTTAAGATTATTATATGCTCGAGTGGGAACTCCATTTTCACCAGAAACAGGTGAAGAAATTAAATCACAATCTGTAAGTGAAATAGTAGATTCAATATTAAAATTAAAAGATAAGTCAAAAATTCTTCTACTTTCACCAGTTGTAAATAATAGAAAAGGTGAATTTAAAAAAGAATTACTGGATTTTCAGAGAAAAGGTTTTATCAGATTTAGAATAAATAATGAAAACGTAACTATCGATAATATTCCAGATTTAGATAAAAATAAAAAACATTCCATTCAAGTTGTAGTTGATAGGTTAGAGGTTAATAAAAAATATATAAATCGTATTACAGAGTCTGTTGAGACTGCGTTGAATATCTCTGATGGTGTTATTTATATTCATGACGTCGTTTCTGAAGAAAATATTATTTTTTCATCTAAGTTTGCATGTCCAGTTTCTGGTTTTACTATAGAAGAAATCGAGCCAAGACTTTTTTCATTTAATAGTCCAAATGGTGCATGTTATGAATGTGATGGACTTGGTTATAAAGAAGAGTTTGATTCTTCTTTAATTGTAAGTGATCCTAATCTTTCAATGAATGATGGCGCAATAATCCCTTGGAATAAAAAAAATAACCCATTTTATTCTGAATTGATTTCTGACGTTTCGGAACATTTTTCTATCAGTAAACATACAAAATGGAAAGAAATTGATAAAGAAATCCAAAAACAAATTCTCAATGGTAGCGATAGACTAATAAATATAAAATTTTCATATTATAAAGAGCGAAATAATAGTAAGAAAAAGTATGAGGGTGTTATTGGTTTTTTAAAAAAAAGACTTTCCAGGTCTGACCTTTGGCAAAGAGATGAACTATCAAGATATATGAACAAGTTTGTATGTAAAAGTTGCAATGGTTCGAGATTAAAAGGTGAGGCAATGTGTGTAAAAATTGATAAAAAAACTATATTTGATATTTCAAACTTATCCATTATTGATTCATACAATTGGTTTGAAAGTTTAGAAAAAAAACTTTCTAATTTTCAAAAAGAAATAAGTAATAAGATTATCAAAGAAATAAAGAATAGATTAATATTTCTTAAAGATGTTGGATTAGGTTATTTAAATTTATCAAGAAGTTCTACAACATTGTCAGGTGGAGAAAGTCAGCGAATAAGATTAGCATCTCAAATAGGCTCTGGTCTTACTGGAGTATTATACGTACTTGATGAACCGTCAATTGGTCTACACCAAAAAGATAATAAAAAATTAATCAAAACACTTATTAAACTTAGAGACCTTGGAAATAGTGTTATTGTAGTTGAACATGATGAAGAAACAATTTTAGCCGCCGATCATTTAATTGATATAGGTGTTGGTGCCGGAATTAATGGAGGAAGAGTAACAGCTCAAGGAAGTCCCAAAGAAGTAAAAAAAGTAAAAAATAGTCTTACGGCTCAATACTTAAATAGAACCCTAAAAATTTCTCCTAAAAAAAATCTTCGCGATATTTCAAATAAATTTATTCAAATTAAAGGAGCTAGTGGAAACAACCTTAAAACTCTTGATGTTAAGTTTCCCCTTGAAAAATTTATTTCTATTACAGGAGTTTCTGGTGGAGGTAAATCTTCATTAGTTATTGAAACTCTTTACAAAGCACTGTCAAAAACAATTAATAAATCTAAAGAAGTTCCACTAGCTTTTGATACAATTAAAGGCTATGAGTTTATTGATAAAATAATTAAAATAGATCAAAATCCAATAGGAAAAACACCTAGGTCAAATCCAGCAACATATACAGGATGTTTTACTTTTATTAGAGACTGGTATGCAAACTTACCAGAATCAAAAGTACGAGGTTATCTTCCCGGAAGGTTCTCATTTAATGTAAAAGGTGGACGATGTGAAAAATGTCAAGGTGACGGTTTAATAAGGATTGAAATGCACTTTTTAGCTGACGTTTATGTTAAATGTGAATCTTGCAAAGGTAAAAGGTTTAATAGAGAGACCTTAGAAGTAAAATTCAAGGAAAAAAGTATTTTTGATGTTCTTGATATGACCGTGGAGGAAGGTTTAAATTTTTTTAAAGCTATTCCATCAATTTATAAAAAATTAGAAACACTTAAATTAGTGGGGCTAGATTATATTAAAATAGGACAATCTGCCACAACTTTATCAGGAGGTGAAGCTCAAAGGATTAAATTATCAAAAGAACTTTCAAAAAGATCCACAGGTAAAACAATCTATATTCTTGATGAACCAACAACAGGTTTACATTCTCATGATGTAAAAAATCTGCTTGATGTGCTGCATAAATTAGTTGATAAAAAGAATACTATAATTGTTATTGAACATAATTTGGATGTAATAAAGACTTCAGACTGGATAATCGATCTAGGACCAGAGGGTGGTGAAAAGGGTGGACATATTCTTTTTGAAGGGAGTTTAGAAGATTTAACTAAAGTTAAAAAAAATTCCACAGCAGAATGCCTTAGGGAAATTTTATAAATTATTTTTTATTCAAACGTTCTCTCGCGGAAACGATAATAGGATGTTCTTCTGCACTTACATTATCTTTTTCCTGATTTTTTTTATTAGTACAAATAGACATAGTCTTTTTTTTTTCTAAAATCATTAATTCTAATTGATGAAATTTAAATAAAATTATAGAGATACCAAAAAATAAAGCTAATATATAAAAAATTTTACTAAAAAAAATAGCCAAACTAAAATTAGCCAAACACAAAAAACATAATAAAAGCAACTTCATATAACTCTTCATCTATAGATGATACAAAAAATTGACTTAAATAAAAATTCTAATTTAGAAATTTTTAAAAACTTCTGTTTTTTTATTTGATTCATAGAAATTTTTATGAATGTTTTCTCAAAACAATCAAGCTCATTAAAATTTATTGTTTTGAAAATAATCTCAAACTCATTATTAAAAGAGTTTTTTATTTCATTACCTAAATAATAGAAATACATTAATTGAGAGAAAAAAGAAATTTTATAAGAATCTTCTTCTTTAAGCATTATCTTTTTAAAGATTTCATTAAAAAGAATGTTTACTTTCTTGAAAAAATTAAGATTATTATATGGAGATTTCATGTCATTCTCAATTTTTATAAAATAATTTAATAACCTAATTATTTCTTTTTTAATAGATAATTTTTTAAAACATTTAATAAGGTTATTTGCTAAATTAAAGTCACTATTTCTTTTTTCAAGCTCTTCAATTAACCATTGATATTTGACTTTTCGCAGAAGAGGCTCTTCTGTAGAATAAAATATTTTTATCATTTCATATTCTAATAAAAAAATTAAAGCTATGCTACTTTTTGCTTTCTTTGAATCTAAAAAAAGCAACTGAAGATATCTAAAATAGTTTTTTTTTTTTAATTCACTCATAATCATACAAAAACTTTATAAAGAAGTATGTAAATGTATTTATATAATTTAATGTTTAGCAACAATAGTCTATTGATATTAAAATTGAATTCTATCAGTAAGAAAAATTTTGAATTAATAAAACTTATAAAAAATTTCTCATTAATATTTACATAATTTTTTTTTTATAATATATAATCTAATTTTATTATAAATTATATATGGGAGACATAATGATAAGTATACTTACATCTTTACCGAAAACTGTAATTTTAGGCATTCTATTACTAATCGTAATCTTAGGGTTAACAAACGGAATTTCTGAAATTGTATATTTTGATTATAGTTATACTTCATTTTTTTTTAGATGGTTGCATGTTTTGTCAGGTGTAATGTGGATTGGACTGTTATGGTATTTCAATTTTGTTCAAATTCCAAATATGCCGAATATTCCCGATGCACAAAAACCAGCTATAGGTAAAGTAATAGCACCAGCTGCATTATTCTGGTTTAGATGGGCTGCTTTAGTTACATTAATCACAGGATTAATTTTAGGTTATCTCAATGGTTACATACATGATGCTTTAACTTTAAGTAGTTCAGATCCAAAAAGTTTGATGATTGGAATTGGGATGTGGCTTGGAATTATAATGGCTTTTAATGTTTGGGGAGTGATTTGGCCAAATCAGAAAAGAGCATTAGGTATTATTGAAGTTTCTCCTGAAGAAAAAGCTGCCGCAGCCAAAAAGGCAATGTTATTTTCAAGGACAAACACTCTTCTTTCTATTCCGATGTTATATTTTATGGTGGCAGCACAAAATCTATATTAGTGTTTTAAACACCTAACCATTTTTTTTTGATCTATAATTTAGCAATGAAATTAGTGAGGCTGCGATGAATATGGAGGAGTATGTTCCTACCAATACTCCCCAAATCATTGCAATTATAAAGCCACTTATAACTTTTCCTCCAAGAACTATTAAAGCAATTAATGCAATTAATGTGGTCAAAGAAGTCATTATAGTTCTTGAAAGTGTCTCATTTATAGATTTGTTAAGCAATTTACTAAAATTTAAATTATCTACTTTAGAAATATTCTCTCTTATTCTATCAAAAACAACTACTGTATCATTAATAGAGTAACCAGCAATTGTTAAAATTGCAGCTATTGATGCTAAATTAAACTCAATTTGAGTAATAGCAAAAAATCCTATTGTTGTAATGACATCATGAATTACTGCAATAACTGCTCCCAAACCAAATTGCCAACCATCAAATCTTAGCCAAATATAGATAAACATCGCTAATAAGGAGAAAAAAACAGCCTTGAGACCCATAACTTTTAATTCTTTTCCCACTTTTGGACCAACATACTCGATTCTTCTGTAATCAACGTTCTCAGGTAAAATATCTTTTACTTTTTTAATTGCTTCTAATTGTTTAGATTCATCTCCGGGCTGCTTTTCAATTTTTATTAAAATGTTATCAGGAGCTCCAAATTCCTGAATCTCAAAGTTTCCCAAATTCAAACCATTGATATCAAATCTAAGAAGATCAAGACTTGGAGGGTTTATAAATTTGGCATCGATCATTATTCCGCCAATAAAGTCTATTCCAAAGTTTAAGTTTTTTTTTAAAACAAAAAAAATAGATAATAAGATTAAAAGTATTGAAAAAAGAAATGAGATATTTCTAATTGAAAGAAAATTAAAATTGAACTTTTGACTAATATTAATTATTGGCTTCATTAAAGGTCTATCCTCTCAGGCTTAAATTTTTTAACCCAAAATATAATCAATAATTTTGTCAGCATTAGTGCAGTAAACATAGAGGAAACAATTCCAATTGATAGTGTAACAGCAAAACCTTTTACTGGTCCTGAACCAAAATTAAATAGTAAGAGAGCCGCAATTAATGTTGTAATATTTGCATCTAGAATTGTTTTGAAAGCTTGTTTATAACCAAGATCAATTGAATTAATGGGAGACCTTCCGGAAAGTAGTTCTTCTTTAATTCTCTCAAAAACAAGAACATTAGCATCTACAGCCATGCCAACTGTAAGAACAATACCCGCAATTCCTGGCATTGTTAATGTTCCTTCTATTAAACTTAATGTAGAGATGATTAAGAATAAATTAAAAATTATAGCTACATCAGCAAAAATGCCAAACAAAGAATATTTTAAAAACATAAATAATACTACAAGTAATAATCCGACAATTAGAGCTTTTTTCCCAGATTCAATGGAGTCTAAGCCTAAACTGGGACCAACAGTTCTTTCTTCTAATATTTTAATTGGAGCAGGTAAAGAACCTGCTCTCAATAGAACTGCAAGATCATTGGCTGCTTCTGGTGAAAAATTACCAGAAATATTTCCTTGTCCACCAGTTATAGGTTCTTTTATTTGGGGTGCACTAATTACTGAATTATCCAATAATATGGCTAACCTTTGAAAAGTATTTTCAGTTGTAATTTTAGCAAATTTTTTAGCGCCACGATTATCAAATTCAAAAGCAACAACATATCTTCCACTTTGAGGATCAACCGTAGCCGCAGCGTCTTTCAATCTATCTCCAGACAATAGGACACGTTTTTTAACAATAAACTCTTTTTCATAAGCTGTAGGATCAGCATTAGCTACTTTGTATGTACCTGGAGGTAACTTTCCTCTTTGTTTTGCTAACTCTACTGTTGTGGGATCAAGCAAATGAAAATTTAATTTTGCAGTCCTTCCAATAAGAGACTTGACTCTCTCTGGATCCTTAAGTCCAGGAAGTTGAACTACTATTCTATCATCTCCTTGTTTTTGTATATTTGGTTCTCTTGTTCCTGTCTCATCAACTCTTTTTCTAATTACTTCGATAGACTGTTCAACAGTTCTATTATTTAATTCTAGGACTTTCTCATCAGAAAATGTAAAGTTAAGTTTTAGGTTATCATCTTTTTCAATATTAATTTCTTTATCCAAACCTTTTCTTAAAATCCTTAAAGCTTTATCTAATTCATTTTTTTCTCGTATAGTTACTGTGGCACCAATCCCTTTACTTCCTAAGTTTTTATACTTAATTTTCTCTTGCCTCAAAGAAACTCTTATGTCATCAACTATATCACTTGACTTTTCTTTAATTACAGAATTAACATCAACTTCTAAGAGCAAATGAGAACCACCTTGAAGATCTAAACCTAAGTTAAATTGGTTCTTAGGAAAAAAGGCTGGAAAAGAAGTTATTTCACTTTTTCCATAGAAATTAGGAATAACAAACAGTACGCTGAGAAGGCATACACCTAAAACAAATATTATTTTCCAGTTACTATATACTAGCATTTATTTTTTTTTAATAACATCAGATACAGTTGATCTGAAGATTTTAACATTTACTTTTTCTGAAATTTCAACTGTTAGTTCTTCTGTATCAGCCTTAATTACTTTTGCAATCATTCCCCCACTCGTTAATATTTGATCACCTCTCTTGATTGAATCAAGAAGAATTTTATGTTCTTTTGCTTTTTTTTGTTGAGGTCTAATTAACAAAAAATAAAAGATAATAAAAATTAGGATCAATGGAATAAATGAAGCAAACAATGATGGTTGTTGGACAGCAGATTGAGCATAAGCATAATTAAACATGTTAAAACCTTTTTAATTAAGTTAGAATACTTTATTAATGTATAAATATTTTTTAAACAATAATTGCACTAAAACATGAATACAACCATTTATTTATTAAAAGTTACATAAAATGATTTCAAAAAAAGATTTAAAAGAAAAAAATAATTTTGTGTTTATTTCTACACTAAAAAAATTTGTTGGAGTTAGGTTAAAAAATTATTCTAAATATGATGAATTAGTTGAAATTGAACAACAAAAAAAAATTGTTTTAAAAAATACAATTTCTTTTGCTAACAACCAATTTTTCAATAATATTCTTCTTTGGGGTGCAAAAGGAATGGGAAAATCATCTTTAATAATAGCAATATGCCATCATTTAAACAGTAAAAGAAATGATAAAATCAAGATATTAGAATTGCTTAGTTCTGATGTAAAATACCTACCGGAAATTTTATACAAAATTAGTACCGTAAACTATAAATTCATAATCTTTATCGATGATATAACATTTAATAGTAATGAAGCCGATTTCAAAACATTTAAAGTCTCCGTTGAAGGAAGTTTTTTAAGCTATAGTCCAAATGTAGCTTTTTATATAACATCAAATATTCGAAATGTTATTAATCCAAGAAATGATGTTAATTTAAATGATATTCAAGTTAAGGATAAAAGAAACAATGATATAGCATTGGCAGATAGATTTGGTTTGTGGGTTGGTTTTCATAAATGCGATAAAAATCAATATCTTAATATTGTAAAGAATTATGCTAAAAATAATAAAATTACTATTCCTGAAAAAACACTTGAAAAAGAAGCACTAAAATGGTCTTTAGATAAAGGAGATTTTTCAGGAAGGATTGCTAAACAGTTTATTTTTAACATCAATAAAAGTAACTAAGATAAGTATTCTTCTGGGTTAAGTGCTTTCTTTCCTTTTCTAATCTCAAAATGTAACTGTGGAATATTTACATTTCCACTTGTACCTATTGTGCCAACTTTTTCACCAATTTGAACTTGTGAACCTCTTTTTAAATAAATATTATCTAAGTGTGCGTAAGCGGTAATCCAATTATTACTATGTTTAATTAAAACTAAATTTCCATATCCAGGAATTTCGTTTCCCGTATATATTACTTTACCTGAATTTGAAGCGAATACTTTATCACCTTTTCTTGATAAAATATTTATTCCATCATTATGTAAGCCTGGTTTGATTGCTCCAAAACCAAGAATTATTTTACCTTTGATTGGCCACTTAAAAACAATTTTTTCATTATTTATTTTCTTTGTAATTTTTTTTTTTTTAATTTCATTTTTTTTTATAATTTTTATTTTGTCTGAATTTATAACTTTATTTAGGTTTGGAATAATAAGTTTTTGTCCAATGACAATTTTATTTTCAGATTTCAGTTTATTAACTTTAAATAACTCAAATCTATCAACATCATATTGTCGTGAAATAGAGTATAATGTCTCGTTCCTCTTCACGATATGATAATTTTTAGATGGTAAATAAATAATCTGGTTTGGGTGAATTTTAAAAGGGGGGCTAATATTATTAATTTTTATTAAATCATTAATAGAAAAGGACATTTTTTTTGAAATATCATAGAGATTGTCTCCTTTTTTAACCTTATAGAATTTTTTTTTTTCAATTA
This sequence comes from Rickettsiales bacterium, assembly GCA_028407765.1. GTDB lineage: Bacteria > Pseudomonadota > Alphaproteobacteria > Methylaequorales > Methylaequoraceae > TMED211. Next base: position 23,443 of record JAOOJU010000008.1, on the reverse strand, counting down.
AACTAATATCAATTATTTTATAAGAACCATAAAACATCTGTTCACAACTTGTTAAAAAAAATATAAAAAAAGAAATTCTAAGAATACTCATTTATTAACCTTACCCTCTAAAAGTGGAACAAATCTAACTTTTAATAAATTTTTTTTAATATATTTTTCTCCATATTTTTTTATTAAAACAAGATGCTGATCGTCATTTTCCTCACCAACAGGGATAAGCATTCTTCCATCATCTTTCAATTGCTCTAATAAAGTATTAGGTATTTCTGGCGCTGATGCTGTTACAATGATTCTATCAAATGGAGCTTGCTCTTTCCAACCAAGTCCGCCATCTGCATGTTTGCAAAATACATTAACAAGCTTAAGTGATTTGAATTTTTTTTCAGATTCTCTTTTTAAAGAGCTAAATCTTTCAATAGTATAAACAAAGCGAGATAATTTTGCTAATATGGCGCTTTGATAACCACTCCCTGTTCCTATTTCTAAAACTCGATGGTTTTTGTTCAACTTTAATGCTTGAGTCATAATTGCAACAATTAAAGGTTGTGAAATTGTTTGTCCACAATCAATTGGTAATGCAATATTTAAATATGATTTTGATTCAATAGATGATTCAACAAAAATTGATCTAGGAATTTCTTCTATTGTTTTTAAAAGATTTAAATCTTTAATTCCATTTTTCTTTAGGTTTAAGATTAAATCAATGAATTCTTTATTTTGACTTAAAATATTCGACATATCATAACTTATTAATCTTCTTTAGACCATTCATATAACTTGAAAGAGCACCTGGAATAGTGATAGATCCATCTTTTTCTTGAAAATTTTCCATAATTGCAACAATAATTCTCCCAATTGCTAAACCTGAACCATTTAATGTATGAGGATAAAAAGTTTCCTGATCTTTAAATTTTTTAGTTCTCATAAACATTCTCCTTGATTGAAACTCCTTACAATTTGAACAACTAGAGACTTCCCTAAATTTTTTTTGACCCGGCATCCATACTTCAAAATCTAAAGTGTATGATGAAGAAAAACCTAAATCAGATGAACATAACTCGATAATTCTATAATTTAAATCTAATTTCTTTAAAAGATCTTCAACACAACTAACCATTCTTTCCATTTCTTTATTAGAATCATCTGGATTAGTTATAGAAACTAATTCAACCTTACCAAACTGATGTTCTCTGATAAGGCCTTTGGTATCTTTTCCTGTAGAACCAGCTTCAGATCTAAAGCAATTTGTATATGAAGTATATCTTAATGGAAGTTCGTCATTTTTGATGATTTCGTCACGATGTAAATTAGTTAAACAAACTTCTGCAGTAGGAATAAGCCAAAGATCATTATTTGTTTTAAATAAATCTTCTTCAAATTTAGGTAATTGACCAGTCCCAAATAATGCATCAGACTTTACAAGCTCTGGTACAACAATTTCTTTGTAGCCATTTTTTTTAGTATGATTGTCTAACATAAAATTAATCAAAGCTCTATTTAGAAGAGCTAAATCTGATTTCAGAACAGAAAACCTTGAACCTGAAAGCTTTGAAGCTTGATTATAGTCAATTAAACCTAACTCTTCACCAAGTGTAACGTGGTCTTTCAATATAAAATCATATGTCTTTAATTCACTACTTTTTTTACGAATCACATTATCATTTTCAGAATCACCAATAGGTGTCCTCTCATCCAATACATTTGGTAATTTCGAAAGGATCAAATGTAATTCACTCTTTTTTTCTTCCACCATAATTGAAATTTTTGCTGCTTCTTCTTTAATTAATAAAACTTGTTTTTTTAGATTATCTAATTCGGAGAATTTTTTCTCACTCGCAAAAACAGCAATCTTCTTTGAGATATTATTTCTCTTTTCCTGCAAATTCTGAAGTAAAGATACTTTTTTAAGATATTCGTTATGAATTTTAATTATTTCATTACTAGCTTTCTTATTATTTCTATTAAATAATGAATCATCGAAATACTTTGGATTTTCTTTTATAAACTTTATATCATGCATATTTTATTCATTTCTTTTTATTTAAAAACTCTATAAGCAAAATTGCAATTTCAAAAAAAATAAGAAGAGGTAAAGCAATACCAATTTGTGATATTATATCTGGTGGTGTAAAAACTGCACTGAAAATTAAAATACCTATAATAAAAAATTTTCTTTGTTTTCTTAAAATTTCAACATTAATAATTTTTAATTTTGATAGGATTATTAAAAAAATTGGAAAAAGAAATGAAACACCACATGAAAAAAGAAGATACATAATTAATTTCATATATTCACCAAATCTTGACTCTAATTCTATTGAAAAATAATTTTCAGTTTGCATAACCTGAAATGAAATAAAAAAATTCCAAATAACAGGAACCAAGATAAAATAGGCGAACAAAACACCGGTAAAAAATAAAATTGGTACCAAAAAGAAAACCGGTAAAAAGAATGCCTTTTCTTTTTTGTACAACGCAGGTGAAATAAACAATGAAAACTGTAAAACAAAAAAAGGAAATGAGGTTAATATCGATGCAAAAAGAGCAATTTTAAGATAAGAAATAAAAACTTCAGGAAGACCTGTAAAAATCATTCTTTTTTGTTCTGAATCACCCATCAATTCATATAAAGGCTTTGCAAGTAGACTTCCTAAATATTGAGCATTGTAGAAATAAATAAAAAAACAAATAAATAAAAAAATAAAACAATAAATTAATCTATTTCGTAGTTCTCTGAAATGTTCTAAATAATTCATTGGCCACTTTTTCTATTTTTTTTTATAGTTTTTTTTGTTGATTTTTTTTGTTTAGTTTCATTGAGTTCATGATGTTCATTTTCATCAGTCAAATCAAAATTTGATAAATCATACTTAAAATTAAAAATATATCTATTAACTTTTCTGTAAAATAAGCCAAAATATTTTGAAATTTTTGGAATATCCTCTGGCTTTACAACAATAAGTGAGACAAAAATTATAATTATTAATTCAATTAGTCCAATATTGAACATCTTTTATTTTTTATCTTTTTTCTCTGAAATTTTTGTCTCTTGAGAACTCTCGTCTTTCATTCCTTCTTTAAAAGATTTAATTCCTTTAGCAATATCTCCCGCAACTTTTGGTAATTTTCCCGCTCCAAAAAGAATTAGAACTATAACTAAAATTAATATTATTTCCCAATGACCTAAGCCAAACATATTATCTCCTTTTCAATTTATGTGACATTATTTATTATTCTCCAATAGGTTCGAGTTCTTCAATTTTTGGAAGATCTGATATATTACTCAACCCAAAGTGCTTTAAAAATTCGAAGTCAGTAACCCATGTTACTGGTCTTCCAGGCGTTTCCCTTCTTCCATATGGTTTTATCCAATTTAAATCCATTAATATATCCAATGTTCCTCTGAAAACTGGTTTTCCTCTAATCTTTTCTATTTCAGCTCTAGTTACAGGTTGATGATAAGATATTATAGCAAGAGTTTCCATAGTTGCTTTCGATAATTTTTTTTTTTTTTCGGTTTCAATCCTTAAATATTCCCCAAGAGTAAGAGAAGTTCTAAAAAACCATCTTTTATCAATACAAACAAGATTTATCCCTTTGTTTTTGTAATCATCAACTAGTTTTGATATTATTTTCTTTAGGTCAAAAATACCATGTTTAGATAATATCTGACTTATACTTTTCTCAGTTAACGGTTCTTCTGATGAGAAAATAAGAGCTTCAACAAGTTGAGTTGCTTTATTAAAATCCATTTTTTCTCCCACAATTCTTTATAAATATTTTATCAAAATTTTTTTTTTGGGTCATAACCAATGATCCATCTTTAACCATATTTAAAGAAGCTAGTAAAATCGAAATAACTGCAGACTTCCTTATTCTAAAATCGTCAATATTAGTTGGAAGAAATTCTAAAATATTTTTCCAATTATTTTCATCTACTTCTTTACTAAAAAAAGTTTTCAACCACTTAATACCATCTTCAATTGAATAATAATCATCTTTTTTGATATCATAGATAACCTGATTATTTTTTTTATATAAAAAAAAGTAACTCTTGATTAAGTCATTTAATGATGTGTTTACTACTATTTTATTTGTTATGATAAATTCATTTTTTATTCTTTTTGTATAAAAATCTTTATCCTCCTGTGGTAATTCCAATAATTTTTGACATGCTTTCTTTATAGCATCATACTGTACTAACCTTCTTGTTAACTCTTCTTCTGATATTTCCGTTGAATTATCATTATCTTCATTAGGTAATAACATCTTAGACTTCAAATAAGCAAGAAAAGAAGCCATAACTAAATAATCAGCTGATAAATTTATATCATTTAAATTTTCTCTTATAAAATTCAAATACTGTTCTGCTAGTTCTTGAATTGAAACTTTAGTAATATCTACTTTTTGTTTTTTTGATAAGTCTAATAATAAGTCCAATGGACCTTCATACCCACTTATATTTACGTTAAGTTTGTTACTGGATGTACTATTTTGTATTGAATGCCCCTGATTCATTTAACTCATTAAAATATTGCTCTACATTAATATTCTTTACATTAATCTTTTTCATACATTTTTCAAAGTATTGAAATTTCTTTTTATTTATTTGTTCACAATTATCATAAATTTTGATCATTTCATCTAAATTTCCAGCACAGTACAATACTATATCACAGCCACCTTTAAAACAATTTTTGGTTCTTTCAATGATTGTACCACTTAATGCCAGCATTGAAAGATCATCAGATATTATCAATCCATCGAAATTAACTGATTCTTCTAAAATACTCTTCAAAATCTTATTTGAGTAAGGTGCGATATTTTTATCTATATTTTGGTAAAGTATGTGAGCGACCATTAAAAAATTTTCGTTTTTTAATGACCTATATGGTACTAAATCAACTTTTTCTAAATCTTTCAAACCTTCACTAACAATTGGCAACTCAACATGACTATCTTGCTCAGCTCTGCCATGTCCTGGAAAATGTTTGATTACAGGGAATATTCCACCATCTTTGAAACCTTGGCAATATTTTTTTGCTAAAACTGCTATATTTTTTGGATCAGATCCAAATGATCTATCACCAATGATTTTATCCCCTTTAGAAAAAAAAACGTCTAGAACTGGAGAACAGTTAACATTTACTCCTACTTCCTTAAGTTCATATGCGATTAACCTAGCGTTCAGATATGATAGCCTTTCAGCTTTCTTTTTATCAAAACAATAAATATCTCCAAAAAACTTTTGTGGTGGATATGTGAAAAATTCGTCATTATTAAAACGTTGAACTCTACCCCCTTCCTGATCAACAAAGATCAAAGGATTTTTATTAATAGAAATATTTTTTAGTAATCTAATTAATTTAATTAATTGTTTTTTGGATTTATAATTTCTTGTAAAAAGAATAAATCCAAATGGATTTATTTTTGAAAAAAAAATTGATTCTTCTTTTGTTAGATAAAGACCTTTACAAGAGAGAATTACACCTAATGGTATTTTTTTGTTTTTAATCATTTTTTATAACTAAACATTTTTTTTTATCAAGAGTAAGAACTCTACAAATTTCCTGAGCTTCTTCTTTAATAAAAGACTCAGAACTTTTAATTCTGTAAAATATTCCTTTATCCGGAAAATCTATTTTCTCAATCATCGGGGAAGGAGCTTTAAAAAAATTTGGATATTTTATAGTTAATTTTTTATACTCTTTTTTAGCATTTTCATAATCTCTTAGTGAGCCCAATTGAAGTTTATAATTTTCTTTTATAACTTGAATTTTCTGATCATTTTCTAATTTCTCTTCTCGTTCATTACTTTTTATTTGACTAATATTATCTTTTTTTTTTAAACTTTCAGGACTAATAATATTATAAATTTCTAGTTTGTTTTCGTTCTTAGGCAATAAATGTATAACTTTCTTTTCCTTATCTAATGGAAAAATATCAGGAACATTATCCTTTGGAACATAACTGAAGAAGGTATAAATAGAAATGACTATGCTCGTAGAAAATGAAAAAAATAATATCAAGTATTTAAATAAATTTTTTTTCATTACATTTGATCTGGTGCAGTAATACTTAGTATATTTAAACCTCTATTTATTATAAGTTTTACTCCACTTGTTAATGCTAGCCTTGCATTTGAGAGTTTATCATTTCCTTCTACTAAAATTCGTTTATTTTTATAATCTTTTCCTGAAGACCAATAATTATGAAAATTTTTAGATACTTCATATAAAAAATTACAAACTCTATGTGGTTCATACTTTTGAGAAGCATCCTTAATTATTTTATTGAAACTTGCTAAATTTTTTATAAGAATTATCTCTTCTTCTTGTTTAAGGAGAGAGAAGTCAATGTTTTTATATTCAAATATATTGATTGTTTCACTAGCTAATTTTTGTATGGAATGACATCTAGCATGAGCATATTGAACATAAAAGACAGGATTCTCTTTAGTCTTTGATTTTACTACATCAAAATTAAAGTCTATAACTTTCTCTGAACTTCTAGAAACCATCATAAATCTCAAGACATCTCTTCCTACATCATTCAAGACTTCTCTTAAAGTAATATATGAACCTTTTCTTTTTGACATTTTAATGGGTTTATTATTTTTTATTAAGTTTACTAATGATGTAAGCTTTACGTCCATTTTAACTTTTTTTTCAAACATGACTGTTATAGCATTTTTCAATCTTGCTACATATCCACTATGGTCTACGCCCCAAATATTTATAAGCGAATCATATTTTTTTTCTATTTTATTTTTATGATAAATAATGTCTGACATAAAATAAGTTAATTGACCGTTATTTTTAATTAAAGCCCTATCCGAATCATCCGAAATTAATTTTGACCTAAATAAAAGTTGTTTTGTTTTTTTCCAATTATCTTCTTTAATACCCTTTGGTGGATCTTGAAAACCTTCATAAACCAATTTTTTTTTTTTTAGAAAAGATACAATATTTTTTACAGCTTTATCTGTTGTTATATTCCTCTCTGAAGTAAAAACATCATGATGAATACCTAAGTTATTTAAATCGTCTTTGATATCATTCATGATAATTTTAATGCTCTCAGATCTAATTTTTTCTAATTTATCGGTTTCATTTAGAATATTATTATTCTCTCTTAAAATATTCTTTGAAACATTATTTAAATATGATCCTGGGTAGAGATTTTTTGGAAAATCTTTCGGAACATCTCTTTCTGAATTTTCTATGTGAAATAATATTGTATCAACTAATAACTTAATCTGATTTCCAGCGTCGTTTATATAATACTCTCTAGTAATTTCATAACCTTCTTCTTCAAGAAGATTAGAAATAACGTCACCCAGTACAGCTCCTCTTGCATGACCAATATGCATCAAACCTGTCGGATTCGCAGAAACGTATTCTACATTAATTTTCTTATTTTTCTTTTTATTTAATTTAGTTTTATTTTCTAACACCAACTTTAACTGACTTTGCCAAAATTCATTTTTAAAAAAAATATTTATAAAGCCAGGATTAACTACATCAATCCTTTCAATAAGTATATCTTTCATAAGTTCAACTTTTATTATTTCTGCAAACTCATCTAATTTAAGGTTGGTCTTTTTTGAATAAACCATGGCGACATTAGTCGAAACATCACCATATTTTTGAAGCGTCGGAGTTTCTATATTAAAAAAAGAGTTTTCGGATATTTTTTCTGTTAACAATCCCTTTTTTGTGAGAGATTTTAAGATTTCATTAATTGAATTATTTAAATATTCGTAAAAAAACATTTTTTAAAAATTATATAAATCAAAGAATTTATTATGAATAGTTATTGCATTTTTGTCAGTCAATCCTGATATAAAATCAGCTACATTAATATGTAATTCTTCTTTATTATTAAAATTCCTCCATTCTTCTGGAAGAAGTTGATATTCACTTACAAACAAGTCAAATAATTCTGAAACAATTTTTTTTGCCTTATAGGTCATAGTTTTGACAGTTGGATGATTGTACATTCTTTCTTTCAAAAAGTTTCTAAGTTCACTTTCACCTACTTTCATCTCATCACTAAAGCAAACTAGATTATTAGGAATATTTTGAACATCATAGTTGTTTTTAGGTTTAAACTTCTCCAAATTTGAAGCCGTATTCATAACAAGGTCGTCAATCATACTTTTGATAAGTAACCTTACTAATTCATGTCTAATTCTTATGTTAGACTTGTCTATCTTCTCAACCTTTATTTTCTCTAGACTATTTTTTACCAATTTTATTTGTTCAAGTTCTTCTATACTAAACAAATTAGCATGCATACCATCATCTATATCATTATTATTATATGCAACATCATCTGCAATTGCTGCAATTTGTGCTTCAAATGTAGCATTTTTTTTTAATTTACCACCAAATTTTTTAACAATTTTAAGAATAAAAATTGGTATTTTTTTTTTTTCAGAAATAGGTCCATTATGTTTTAATATTCCTTCAAGAGTTTCCCATGTTAAATTCAAACCATCAAAATTAATATATCTTTTTTCCAATGATGTTAAGATTTTAAGTGCCTGATAATTATGATCAAAACCACCATAATTTTTCATTTTATCATTAAGCGCTTCTTCACCAGCATGCCCAAATGGGGTATGACCTAGATCATGGGCCAATGAAATTGCTTCTGAAAGATCATCGTTGGCCTGAAAAATTCTTGAAATTGACCTCGCAACCTGCGAAACTTCTATACTATGAGATAGTCTAGTTCTATAGTAATCACCTTCGTGATAAACAAATACTTGTGTTTTATATTTTAATTTACGAAATGCCGTTGAATGAATTATTCGATCTCTATCTCTCATAAAACATGTTCTATGCAAGTCTTCATTTTCCTTGTAAACTCTTCCTAATGATTTAGATGTAGAAATAGAATGTTGACTAATATTCATTTTTACTTATTTTGATGTATATTAATAATTTTGCTATAAAATAGAATTAAACCATAAAAAAAAAATAGAACAATGATTACTGTTACAAATAATGCTATTTCAAGAATTATAGAAGTAAATAAGAAAAAAAATCTTAAAGAATGTCTTTTTAGAGTTTCAATAACTGGTGGTGGGTGTCAAGGCTTCTCGTATAATTTCATTTTTGAAGAAGAAGTTGGAAATGATGACGAAATATTTTGTTACGAGAATGTTAAAATTCTTGTTGATAAAACATCACTAAAAATTTTAAAAGGTTCAAAAATTGATTACATTTCTGATATGATGGGTTCGTATTTTAAAATAGATAATCCTAAAGCTTCATCAACTTGTGGTTGTGGAACATCTTTTTCTATATAAAAATTTTTTAAATGATCCTTGCTTCTTGGAATATAAACTCTGTTAGAATTAGATTAGAAATATTTAAAAACTGGGTTAAAAAAAGAAATCCTTCGATAGTTTTACTTCAAGAAATAAAGTGTGAATCAGCACAGTTTCCAGTAGACTTTTTTTTGGAATTAGGTTTCAAAAGTCATATATATGGCCAAAAAGGAAGAAATGGAGTTGCTATTTTAGTTAAGAAAAATTTAATAGATAGCTTAGATATAACAACGAAAGTCAATCTAACTAACATACAGGAAGCAAGAATTATAAAATATTCATCTAATAAACTAAAAACTAATATTTATAATATTTACGCTCCTAACGGAAATCCTATTTCTGATTCACAAAAATTTTCGAATAAGATTGAATGGTATGAGAAACTTATAGATTTAATTATGCCATATATTAAAAATGAGGAAAAAGTTATTGTAGGAGGAGATTTTAACGTTTTGGAAAACGAAAAGGATGTAAATAATTTCAATAATTGGATTAATGATGCCCTTGGAAATATTGTTATACGAAAGAAATTCAGAGAAATTTTAGGCATTGGTATGATAAATATAATCAGAGATTTCTATGAACCAGGAGAAAAATTTAGTTTTTGGGATTACCAAAAAGCATCTTGGGAGAGAAATGATGGACTACTAATTGATCACTTTCTTATTTCACCAAATTTATTAGAACAAACAAAAAATTTTGGAATAGATTCTGAGATTAGAGGTTTAGAGAGGCCATCTGATCACACACCCATATGGATTGATTTAAGTTAGATATCTGAAAAAATTTTTTTTTCTTTACTAGCACCTGGATGTGTAACCGCACCATTTTTTGCTGAACCAACTGTTTGTGCATATTTCCATAAAGCTCCTGATGTGAAATTATTTGACTTAGTTTTCCATTTCTTCTTTCTAATTTGAATCTCTTTATCTGAAACAAACAGTTCTATTTTTCCTTTATCAGCATCAATCATAATTTCATCACCATTTTCAACTAAAGCAATAATACCACCGGATGCTGCTTCAGGACATACATGTCCAACACAAAATCCCCTGGTAGCTCCCGAAAATCTTCCATCAGTAATTAAAGCTACTTTTTCACCCATTCCTTGACCATATAAAGCAGCAGTTGTAGCAAGCATTTCTCGCATACCTGGTCCTCCCTTTGGCCCTTCATACCTTATTACAATAACATCACCTTCTTTATAATCTCTTTTCTTGACTGCTAAAAATGCGTCTTCCTCACAGTCAAAACATCTAGCAATTCCCTTGAAAAATAATGATGCCATCCCTGCCGTTTTAACAATTGCACCCTCTGGAGCCAAATTTCCCTTTAAACCAACTACACCTCCTGTTACTGAAATTGGTTTTTTTGTTGAATAAATTATATTTTGTGAAGTTGAATCAAATTTAGTTTTTGATAAATTTTCTCCAATAGATTTACCTGTCACAGTTATACAATCAGAGTGAAGATAACCACCCTCTAAAAGAGCTTTCATGATTATTGGAACTCCACCAATATCAAATAAATCTTTTGCAAGATACTTTCCTCCTGGTTTAAGATCTGCTATGTATGGAGTCTTTTTGAAAATATTAGCCACATCCATTATGTCAAAACTTATTCCGGCTTCATTTGCTAAAGCTGGTAAATGGAGAGCTGCATTTGTTGAGCCTCCGCTAGCAGCAACAATTCTTGCTGCATTCTCAAGAGATTTTTTTGTGACAATATCTCGTGGTTTTATTTGATTATTGATCAAATCCATTACTGTAATTCCAGCTTCATAAGAAAATTTATCTCTTGATTCATAAGGAGCAGGAGTAGATGTTGAACCTGGCAAAGCCAATCCAATAGCTTCTGATACACAAGCCATAGTATTTGCTGTAAATTGACCTCCACACGACCCAGCAGAAGGACATGCAACTTTTTCTAATTCAAAAAGCTCCTCTTCTGTTATTTTTTTTGCATCGAATTCTCCTACAGCTTCAAAAACATCTTGAACGGTAACCTGTTTGTTCTTGTATACACCAGGTAAAATTGAGCCACCATATAAAAAAACAGAGGGAATATTTAATCTAATCATAGCCATCATAATTCCTGGTAGTGATTTATCACAACCTGCTATACCAACAAGACCGTCATAGCAATGACCTCTTATAGTTACCTCTATAGAATCAGCAATTATATCTCTAGAGACTAAGGAAGATTTCATGCCTTCATGACCCATTGCAATACCATCTGTAACACTTATTGTAGTGAATTCTCTGGGTGTTCCTAAGTTTTTCTTTACACCATTTTTTACAGACTGAGCTTGCCTTGATAAAGAAATATTACATGGTGCTGCCTCATTCCAACATGTCGCTACTCCAACAAAGGGTTGGTTTATTTCATTTTCCTTCATACCCATTGCATAGTAATAAGATCTATGAGGTGCTGATTCGGGTCCAATACTCACATATCTACTTGGTAACTTTGATTTATCTATCATTTATCTTTCACTATTATTCAAAAATTTTATTAAAATATTCTTTAAGCTTGATTTATTATAAATGTGCGAAAAATGCCCAGCGTTTTGAATACAAATCTTTTTTTCACCATTTAACATTTCTAACAATTGTTGATTTTTACTTTTTTCTCCATATATGTAAATTTTTTTTTTAAATAAAATCTTATAATAACTTAATAAATTAGTTTTCTTAGTCCATCTTACTGCAGATTTACAATAAAAGTAAAAGTTTTTTGATGATAATTTTCTTAAAGATAAAGACCAATTTTTAACTGTTACATCATTTGAAGAAGAACAAATTTTGCATAGTTTTGAAAATCCAGTATCAAAAAAATAACTCTTTTCATACATATAAGTTTTTTTTGTAACATTTGAACAGTCTGATTCAACTAAGTTACCTTCATTAATGATAAATTTATAATTTTTAATTTTTTTAATAAAATTTTTAAAAAGTAAAATAATTGTTATACATGAAATTGAATGTCCATAGAATGTGATATTTTTTAAATTATTTAACTTTATAAATAAGAAAATTTGTTTGGCAAAATCTAAGAGAAAATCATTTTTACAGTTTAAATATGAAAAATTATGACCAGGAACTTCGATAACTATTATCTGATACTTTAAAGATGACATTCTAAATAAATATTTGTATTCCTTTGCTTCACATCCCAACCCAGGAAGAATTATTAATTTTTTTAAATTATTATTGAAGGAGCAATTGGTAATAAAATTTAATTTCTTAAACTTAAAACTATACATTATTTATTTTTAATAGAATTTTCGATCAATTCCAAACTAGTTTTAGCACTTTTTAATTTTTCTGATTGTTCGTCAATTATTTTTTTTGGTGCATTTTTTAAAAAATTATCATTATTTAAATTTCTTGATAAAAAAGTTATTTCTTTTCTGTAAAAATTTACTTTTTCTTCTAATTTCTCAAATGAATTTTTATTTTGGACAATTACACCAAATTTTAACTCTGAAGAAATAAAGATGTCAGCATTTTTTTCAACTTCTATTTTATTATAGATTATTTCATTAACTCTAAAAACAGATTGAATAATTCTTTTATTATCTTCTAAAAAACTTACTTTATTTAAATCAAATACATATAAATCATACGAATTTGGAAGTTTTTTATTTGTTAGGAAATCTCGAAAATCTCTAATAAAAATTATTAATTTATCAAAAATCTTTTTTCTTTTAGGTTCAAATGAACCTTTATTCAGATTTTGATAATTTTTCTCAAATAAATTAAACTCTTTGGTAAAACCCAGTCGAAAAGAAATTTCTTCTGTAATAAAGGGTAGAAATGGGTTTGAAAGATTTAGAATATTAATAAAAATCCAGGAAAAAGTGCTGTTCACTTCAGAAAAGTATTTTTTATCTTTTAAATACGGCTTAATTAATTCAATATAAAGATCACAAAAATCATTCCATATGAATTGGTAGAGTTTATCTGTAGCGTAATTGAACTGAAACTTTTCTAAATAACTAATTACCTTTTTTTGAGTTTCATAAAATTGAATATAAATCCAATGATTGATATCTAATGAAATATTTTCTGGTTCAAATTTTGAATTGGAATTAAATTTATTCATTTCAAAAAATCTGGCAACATTCCATATTTTAGTAATGAAATTCCGATTTGTCTCAACAAGTTTATTGGATAATTTAATGTCTCTTCCTTGTGAGGCTGAAGAAACTAGAGTAAATCTCAATGCATCTGATCCATAAACTTTAATTAATTTAATTGGATCAATCACATTTCCTTTTGATTTAGACATTTTTTTTCCATTCTCATCTTTTACTAATGGATGGATATAAACATTTTTAAATGGAATATCTCCAATAAATTTTATTCCCATCATAACCATTCTAGCCACCCAAAAAAATATAATATCAAAACCGGTAATCAAAACATTTGTGGGATAAAACCTCTTAAGATCACTATTTTTACTTGGCCAACCTAGAGTACTAAATGGCCACAACGCAGAGGAAAACCATGTATCTAATACATCGTTATCCTGGGATAATCTAAAAGAATTTTTTCCAAAATATTCTTTTGCATGTTGTATTGCTTCTTTTTCATTCTCGGCAACAAAAATTTTTCCACATTTTGAATACCATGCCGGTATTCTATGGCCCCACCAAATCTGTCTTGAAATACACCATGGTTCAATATTTTCTATCCAATTATTAAAGGTGTTAACCCAATTCGAAGGATGAAAATTTAATTTAGATTTTTCAATATACTTTTTAATTGGTTTAGATAATTTTTTTGCGTCACAATACCACTGTTCAGTAAGTAAAGGCTCAATTACCTCCCCGGATCGGTCTCCGATAGGAATAGTCATTGGGTTATCTTCTATTTTTATTACTTGATTAGATTTTTTCAGTTCCTCAACAATTTTTTTTCTGGCAAGATAACGATTAAGTCCAATAAATTTTTTAGGGACATTATTATTCATACAAGCTGATTCATCAAAAATATTTATAATCTGCAAATCATTTCTTTTACCCACTATAAAATCATTAAAATCATGCCCTGGAGTTATTTTTACTGCTCCAGTTCCTTTTTCTGGATCCGCATATGAATCTCCGATTATTGGTATCTTTTTTCCTAAAATTGGAATAACTGCTATTTGACCAATAAATTTTTTAAGTTTATTATTTTTTGGGTGAATAGCAATCGCTGTATCAGCAAAAATCGTTTCAGGTCTTGTTGTAGCAATACTAATTACATCATCAGAATTATAGATTTTGTAATTTAAAAACCAGATTTTACCATTCACTTCTTTTTGATTCACTTCAAGATCTGAAACTGCAGTTTTAAGTTCTGGGTCCCAGTTAACTAATCTCTTATCTTTATATATTATTCCTTCATTATATAGTTTCACAAAAACATGCTTTACTGCTTTACTTAACCCCTCATCCATAGTAAATCTACTTCTATCCCAATCAACAGACGTTCCCATTCTTTTTAATTGTTCAATTATCATTGATCCAGAGTTTTCTTTCCATTTCCAAACCTCTTCGATGAACTTTTCTCTTCCTATTTTTTTTTTCTCTTTGCCATTATTTAAAATATTTTTTTCAACAATTATTTCTGTAGCAATTCCAGCGTGATCTGTACCTGGTTGCCATAAAACAGATTTTCCCATTTTTTTTTGAAATCTTACTAATATATCTTGTAAAGAAAAAGTTAGAGCATGACCAATATGAAGATTTCCAGTTATATTTGGAGGTGGCATCATAATACAATATGGTTCTAAGTCATCAGAGTCTTTAAATTTAAATTTTTTATTTTTTTGCCAATATGAAAGACACTCTTTTTCAAATAAATCAGGATTAAATCTTTTTTCAATCATTTATCACTCAATAATATCTAACCATTTATATTTTATTTTATTATAATTCCTAGTGTCATCAAAATGTTCAACTGGTAAATCTAAATAAACTGAATTTAAATTACCCATAAAATATAAAATTTCAAAATAAGTATTAAAATTCTCTTCTCTACTTTTGATTAAATTGAACTCTGACTGAACTAACTCTTGTTCAGCGTCGAGTATATCTAAAATTGTTCTCTCACCAAGAAAAAGTTCTTGTTTTAATCCATCTAAAAACTTATTATTTGCCTCAATTTGTTTTTGGTATGCAATTATTTTTGATTTAGAAGAGTTATATTTGGACCATGTTTCAATAAGGTTATATTTTATCTCATTAATTCTTGTTTTTTTGTATTGAACTTTTGAAGAAACTTTTTTCTTAAACTCTCTTATTTTTGAAGAAGCTGAACCAGCTTGATATAGAGGAACAGTTACTGTTGCATACAATGACATAACTTCCCTTGAACTGTCTGAACGATAATATCCTTTATTTTTTTTTGCTTCAGCTTCTAATTTTACTGATGGAAGTTTTTGAGAATAAAGACTTTTAATTTTACTTTCCAATGTCCTTATTTCAAAGTTAATACTTTCAAGATGTGGATTG
The DNA here is from genome assembly GCA_028407765.1 of Rickettsiales bacterium. GTDB lineage: Bacteria > Pseudomonadota > Alphaproteobacteria > Methylaequorales > Methylaequoraceae > TMED211. The sequence goes on along the minus strand of JAOOJU010000008.1, from coordinate 7,601 downwards.
TTTAAAACTGTTTGTTTTGAGATTTCATTTATATTTTCTTTAAAATCTGGAAAATCAAAAAATAATTCAGGATTTACAGGTTTCACTCCTATCAATGCTTCATATTTTGAATTTAATGCTAAAAGGTCACTATTAGATTTTATTAATTCTGATTCTGCAAGAAGTAGTCTAGCTTTAGATATTGAAACATCAGTCAATGTTGTTTCTCCAATCTGAAATTGATCTTCCACTAAATCTAGTTGTTTTTTTAAAAACTCTAAATTTTTCTCATTTAGAATAATCTCAGTTTTCTTAGATGCTAAACTTGAATATACTTTTATTGCTTCTAGAAGAACATCTTGTTCTGTTTCTTTAAGTTTAAACCTTTGAGCAATAATTTCATTTTTAGCTGCAGTAATTCCATAAACAGAGCTCCCACCATTAAATAATGGTTGAGTGATTTTTATACCTTGATTAGTTTCTGTCCTGACTCCATCAGCTATGAAATTAGACCCTGCTATTGCTGTGTCAATTTTTCCTTTCGCATAATAACCCTCAATTTTTGGTCTAAAATCTGAGTATGCCTGTGGTATCAACTCATCTTTTTCGTATAAAAACTCTCTTTGAACTTTGATTTTTGGACTGTAGTAATATGTATTTACTAAAACATCTTTCAAACTCTGATTCAGTATTTCTTTAGAATTACAAAGGTTTGAAAAAAAAAAAATTAGTAGAAAAAAATTAATTTTTAAAATCATTTTCAGAACCTTGATTTGAAAAAACTTTTAAGCTTCTAGCATTGGCATCAAATAAGTGTCTGTAAGATACTTGTCCATTTACTTTCAAACCTAACATAAACTGACCATTAAAAGACTGCTCATTCTTAAATATTGAAAATATTTTTCCACCTTCTTTTAATTGATCAGTGATACTCTCTGGAATGAATTCAACAGCTCCTTCAATTATGATTTTATCAAATGGTCTATTTTTTTTTAAACCATCTTTTAAATCACCACAACTCACAGAACAATTATGACATGCTATTTCTCCTAGTAGTTTATTTGCTTGCGCTACAAATTCTTTATTATCTTCTAAACCAAAAACATATCCAGCTAATTTTGATAAAATAGCAACCGAATATCCAGTTAAACAACCAATTATTAAAACTGAATCGTTTTGTTCAATTTTACAAAACTCTACCATTTTTGCAAAAATAAATGTCTTCATTAAAAACCTAGAAGAGTTAAATGGTATTTCTGAATCGCTATACGTTAAAGAAGCCATAGAGCTGGGAACAAATCTCTCCTTTTCTAAATTGAGAATTGCATCAATCAAATTTGAATTAATAACCTTATTTGTGATAATTTGGTTATTTACCATATTTTCTCTGGAAACCTCAAAAATTTTGTCGTACATTAAACTATCTTGATTAAAATAATTACTATATTGTTTTATTTACTTATTTCAATATAACCTTTAATTGTATATTTTAAAGGTGCGGTGGCGGAGAGGCTACGCTGCGGCCTGCAAAGCCGTCTACATCGGTTCGAATCCGATCCGCACCTCCAAAAAATAAATGTTTTTACAAATAGAAAAATTCATCTAATATGAATTTTAAATTTTCCGGCGTAGCTCAGTTGGTAGAGCAAGCGACTGTTAATCGCTGGGTCACAGGTTCGAGTCCTGTCGCCGGAGCCATACCATGAATAGCTTAAGATTCAGAGAAAAGTAATAACACACAAATAATTCCACCCTATTCTTCTTATTTATAACTAAAAACATTTTTTTATATACTGTTAATCTTACTAGATTATTATTGGAGTCTTACTCCATAGATTTTGATATAGGAAGCAAAGAAACAATTTTTATGTATAAGCCTTTATCTTCATATTCTTTTTCAAGTTATGTAAAATTTTAGATAAGATTTTAAAAGCATTAGAAATACTCAATATCCTCTAATCATCAGCTTTGGAAAAGGGTAATAGCCATAAGAATCATTAGTTTATTTGTTAGAATATTCATATAGTGAGTATATCAGTTTCATTATTGTTAGACTACTTTACGTTTATATAAAGTATTTTGTACGTATATATAATTGAGAGGTATGTTTGCATCTGTCAAAATTTCATCCAAAATCTCAGTCGGTTTTTGAACAATCGGTTTTTCGTGAACATTAAGAGATGTATTTAGTAAAGCACCAATACCACTTAATTTATAGAATTCTGTTATGAGACCATGGTATTTTGGACAAGTCTTTTTTGTAACACGTTGTGGTCTCACCGTAAAGTCATAAGGGTGAGTTGCTGCTTTTAAATGACTCTTAGCCAGATCTGTAATATTAAAACAAATGGTCATATAATCTGAGTGAATATTTTTTGGATTTACAACATAATCGTCATAACATTCATCCAAGATAGATGGAGAAAATGGCATCCAAAAATCACGTTTCTTAATCATATCATTAAGATTTCGCATTGCTGTCATATTTGATGGATCGGCAAGAAGCGAACGATGACCTAATGCACGGGAACCAAATTCCATAGCACCAACACAGAAAGCTACTACTTCTCCTTCAAAAAGAACCTTGGCAGTCTTTTTAAGATCATTGTCAAGGACCACATTATAGTTCTTTCGAATAAACTCACTTTCTTGAAACTTTTCATGATCTTCTCCACATACATTACTACCCCAGAAAGCGTTAGTAGGTGACTCTATAATCTTTTCAGCTTCATCAGGGCCCAAAATATCATATATTGCAGAATACCCTGCACCGATTGAAAGGCTCTCATCACTTGGACCAGGTGGAACATAAAAATTATCAACAAAATCTCGTTCAGTAATTACTTTATTAGCTTTTACATTGTTAGCTACACCTCCACTGAACACAAAATTTTTAGTATTAATGGCTTTGGAAATATTTTCAAACCATTCTATTAAACGTATTTCAACAAAATCTTGTAAGCCACCGGCAATACCATCAAAACGAAAAGTCTCTAATTTATCTTTTAAATAAAAGAAAAAGTCTTTCATATCCTGGTTATATTTAAATTCCAACCCATCTACAGTTAAAGTATTCAGAAAAACCTCCCTAGGTCCTTTTTTATGGTACTCTGTAGCATAAGGAGCAAGCCCCATAACCTTATAAGGATGGCGATGAGGATTCATTCCTAAAATTAGGGTAACGGAAGAATAGATTTTACCTATCAGACTATTTCGAGCCCTTGAAACTTCTTCATGTACACCACTCTCCATAACACTAACAGTGTTGTATATTCTATCTCCTCCGCCATCAGAGGTTACAATGGCAACACGTTCATATTTTCTTGGGTTAGTATAATAACCATACAAAGCATGGCATCTATGATGGTCATAGAAGCCAATTTTATCTTCATGAATACCAATAAACTTACTTATATAAGAACGCCTTAAATTTACTAATTTTACAATATCTTCATCCTTAACCTCTTTCCCACTGATAAGTGGAATTCGGTCTAGTGGGTAAGCTATTTCACCAGATGGTTTATAATCAGAAAATATTTCTTTTAGGACAGGTTGTTTATTTTCATAAATCATTGGATAAAAGTACTTTTTGTGTAGCTTGAGATAATCATTTATTTTAAAATCAACTACCAGGTTCCATAAATTGGTATGAACAATTTTCTTAGTTGCAACAGCAACATGATCAATATCACTATAATCATACGGTAACTTATTAAATAAATTCTTAATTGCATGATGAGGAAAATTTGACATACTTTTGATGCGTTGAAGACGTTCCTCAGCAAGAGCCATCAATAACTTTCCATCCTTAATTATGCATGCAGATGCATCATGGGTATCATTAATTCCTAAAATAAGCATAAATTTCGATTCAAGAGTATATTAACAATAATATAGTAATCGATCAAACCCAGAGTATAGAAAAATTTGTTGAAATTATAACATCAATAAACTCTCGCAAAGTCTTAAGAATAAAGAACTTGATAACGAATAAAACAACTATCATTTCTTATATATTGAAATTAACTCTTTGCTAAAAAAAAAATCCTGAAATAATTATCTGAAGTATTTTAAAGATTTAAAAAAAATATATTAGCATTTAAATCACTAAATACAAATTGCAGCTTTGAGACTAAAACTTATTTCATTTATTACACAAATTTAAAAGTCTTTATAATTCTTCAATGTATAAATAATATATTACTTTCAAAAGAATTATAATCTAACAAGTTCAACCGTATTAAAAAATTATAACACCTTGACGTCTTTTAGTTCGTATCGTAATAAGTAATATGAGGCAAATATATAGTAAATAAATGAAAATTTTTGTAAGCGGAATTGCTGGTTTTCTTGGAAGCCATTTAGCAGAAACATTTATAAAAGATGGGCATCAAGTTATAGGCTGTGATAGTCTGATTGGAGGAGAATTAGATAATGTACCACCTGAAGCAGAGTTTTATCAGTACGATTGTTGCTATAGAAACTCCATGCTTAAAATAACTAAAGGTTGTGATTTAGTTTATCACGCTGCAGCAACAGCATATGAAGGTCTTTCAGTTTTTTCTCCACATTTAATTACACAAAACATTGTAACTGGCTCAGTCTCATTATTTAGCGCAGCAATTGAAAATAATGTTAAAAGAATCATATACTGTTCTTCCATGGCTAGATATGGAACAAATAAAATACCATTTACAGAAAATCTTACTCCAAACCCACAAGATCCTTATGGTATTGCGAAACTAGCTGCAGAAAATATATTGAGAAATTTATGTGAAACACATGGTGTAGAATATGTAATTGCAGTTCCACACAATATAATTGGCCCAAGACAAAAATACGATGATCCATACAGAAATGTAGTTTCCATAATGATAAATTTAATGCTTCAAAATAGACAGCCAATAATTTACGGTGATGGTGAGCAAAAAAGATGTTTTTCATATATTGATGACGATTTATTTTGTCTGAAAGAAATGGCTTACAACAAAGATGTTGTTGGAGAGGTAATAAACATAGGACCCGATGAGGAATTTGTAACAATAAATCAATTAGCTGATAAATTAGCAAATCAATTAAGATTCAATCTAAACCCTCAATTTGTAAAAGGAAGACCACAAGAAGTTATGCATGCAACTTGTTCTGCAGATAAAGCCAGAAAAATCCTTGGTTATAAAACTAAAACTTCTTTAGATCAAGGGCTAGAAAAAATGATTTCTTTTATCAAAACAAGGGGAACAAAAAAATTTAGGTATCATTTAGATTTAGAAATTATAAACGAACTAACCCCCAAAACTTGGAAAAATAGATTATTCTAAGCAATGTTAAAAATAAGTTATGTTTGTCCGATATACAATAAAATTGAATACTTACCAAAAGTTTTAAAATCCATTTACAATCAAAAAGGATCTTTTGAAAGAGAATACATTTTTGTTAATGATGGTTCAACAGACAATTCATTAGAGTTTTTAAGAAAATATACCAAGAATAAAAGAAATACTAAAATATTCTCACAAAAAAACAAAGGACCAGCATCTGCTACTCAGAAGGGAATCAAACACTCCTCTGGAAATTATATAAAACTAGTTGGAGGAGACGATATAATGTCTCCTGATTGTACCGAAACTCTGCTTAAAGTAATTAAAAAAACTTCATCGGTAGGAATTTTTAGTAAATATAAAGAATTTTCTAATTTTAGAGATATAAAATTTAAAAAGAATTCAATAAGTAAAGTTGTAACGATTGATAAGCCAATCAAAAAAACTCTTCAATCAAATTATTCTGGTACAACTCCTAATTTATACTGTAATAAAGCAATAAAAAAATCAGGTGGATGCTATAAAAATTTATTTGTCGAAGATTTCTCATTAGTTTTAAGGTTATCAATGTATGGTTCTTTTAGTTTCATTGATAATATTACTTCATATGGACCTGCCAACGATAAAAATCGAATAATGTTAGGGAAAAAAAATCAACTATTACATGATTACAATGCCGCAATATATTTTTTTTTAAATGAATTTCCAAGATTAAATCATGAGTTAAAAAGTATTGCTTGTATAAAATGTTTGGGCAGATCTGAGAAATGGATAAGAAGAGAATTAAAAAAAAGTTTTATTAATGAAATGAATTTTTTGAGAATAAAATATTATATGAAAAAGTCGAATGAAATAGAATATATTAAAAAAGCATGCGAGATTTTTTACAAATTTTCTTCGATTAATCCTATTCGTTATAAAATACAGTAACTACTCTCCATAATTCATCAGACTACCCTTTTCCCTTGAAAGGTCTATCATTTTTAAAAAAAATAAGATTGAAAATATAAAGTAAATAAGATTAATAATCATTACTTTAAAGAATAATGATAAATCAAAATAATTGTTTATTAAAATAGACCTCATACCCTCGAAAATATAAATAGGAGGAAGAAAAAGTGAAATTTTTTGAAAAAACAAAGGTAAAATTTCTAAAGGATAATATACACACGAAAAAGGAAGTATTACAAAGATAATAGCCCAAGCAAGTTCTTCAAATGCTTGACCAAATCTTAGTACGAGACCAGAAACGAAAAAACCTATTGTCCATCCCATTAATATTAAGTTAAAAAAAAATAAAATAAGATAAACTCCAAGCTCAAAAATATGAAATTCAAAGAAAAAATTTGCCACAAAAACTGCAGGAATAAGACCCAGACAAGTTCTAAATAAACTCACGATGATAAGACTCAAGATTAACTCATAATTTCTTAATGGTGAAATCATTATATTACCCAAATTTCTGGACCATAACTCTTCAAAAAATGTCATAGATAGACCTAATTGACCTCTGAATAAAACATCCCATAAAATCACTGCAGAAAGCAAGAAAGACAATGAACTTTTGGTTGACTCTTCTTCTATTGAAATTAAAAAATTTGAAAAAAAACCCCAAAGTATAATTTGAATTGAAGGCCAATAGAATATACTTAACACTCTGGGTAATGAACCTAAAACCAAAATCTTATACCTGAAAAGCATTGCAAAAATTCTTGTTAACATTTTTTTGATGATTTGATAAAAAGTTCTTCCAGATTACTACATTTATTTATGCTTATTAAGTTTTTTGGTGATCCATCGTGAAGTATTTTTCCTTGTTTGAGTAGAATTACTCTTTCACAAAGCTCTTCAACTTCACTCATATTATGAGATGCTATGATAATTGAAATATTATTTTTTTTTTTATAATTTAATAAAAATTCTCTTACAATTATAGATGTTTCTGGATCAAGTGATGCAGTGGGCTCATCAAGTAATAATAACTCAGGTTTATTTATTAATGATTTACAAAGGCCTACTTTGGTTTTTTGGCCTGAAGATAAAGAACCAAACTCTCTGCCTAACAAATCAGAAATCTTTAAACTTTCACAAATACTTAGTACATGCTCAAAGTCATCATTGATTCCATATAGTTTTGAATAAAACAACAAATTTTCTTTTACTGTTAACTTTTTAGGAAGATCAACATAAGGACTTTCAAAGTTCATCCTACTTAATATTTTTTTTGAATTTTTTAAAAAGTTTATATCAAAAATCTTTACTGTTCCACTTGTTGGTTTAATTAAACCCAAAATCATACCAATT
>JAOOJU010000079.1 GCA_028407765.1 Rickettsiales bacterium | reverse complement strand
CGCGACTGTTTAGAGAAATAGGAAAATACTCATTTATTAAGCACACTGATTCTATAAAGGAAATGGTGAATTTTTTTTATAAAAAGTTTTCTTTAAATAATGACTTTTTTATCAAGGAGAAATAATTGGCTAGTCGTGAAAAATTATTAAAAGATATTGAGGGAAAAGATATCCTTATCTGGGGTGCCAGAATGACAGGCCTTGGGGCCTTAAGATTTTTAAAAAGCAAGGGAAAAAATCCATATTGTTTCATAGATTCTGATGACTGTTTTAAAAATAAGAAAGTTTACAATCTTGCTGTATTAAAGCCTGAAAATGTTATTAATGAAATTAAAAGAAAAGGCCTCAATCCTTTTATAATAATAGCTGTAGCTCTTAAAGAAGACGAAATAAAAAGAGTCATGAATAAGTACTCATTGAACTCAATTGAACATCAAAGCTTTCAGAGAGAAGAGTCTCCTTATTTTACAGTTGATATTTTGAGTAGTTGCAACCTAAAATGCCTCTCATGTCCCCATAGTTTAGAAAATAAAGATGATGCACCAAAAGGATCGATGAATTTAGAAACAACAAAACAAGTTATTGACAAAATTAAAAAAGAATCTCCGGATACCACACATATCAGTCTTTATAGTTGGGGTGAACCGCTAATACATCCAAAGGTTGACGAAATTGTTAATTATATTCATGAAAAAGGAATTGCAGTTTCATTATCAAGTAACTTATCTATAAAGTTTAATGAAGATAAATTGATAAGAATCATTAAGTCAAATCCTGAATATTTAAAAATTTCTGTTTCTGGATTTTATCCACTTGCTTATAACTCTACTCATCAAGGTGGAAATATAGATCTTGTAAAATCAAATCTATATAAGATTAGAAAATTAATGAATCAATATAATTCTCATACATTAATAGATATTAATTATCACCTTTATCGAAATAATAATGATAAGAATCTTAAAAAATTCAAAGAGCTAGCTGAAAAGCTAGGATTCATTCTTTCAACAACATACGCATTAGTAATGCCTTTTGAAAGGGTGATTAATAAATTGGAGGGTAAACCCGACTATCAAACCAGCCAATTAGAAAAAAATTTATTGGTGGGAATTGAAGAAGGAATAGAAATATCTTCATTAAATATAGAGGAAAAAAGCAGCTGTCCTTTTAGAGAAAATCAGGTTAATATTAACGCTGATCTTTCTGTTCCAGTATGCTGTATTGTTTTTAATAAATCTCAAAATATAGTATCTAATAATTTTCTCGATTCATCTCTAGGCGAAATTTCAAATAATAAGAAGAATATTACAACATGTAAAAAATGTATGAGTCTTAGACTTCCAGAATATAATATGGGTTACAATAAGCATCTTTGGAATGAAAGAGCTCAATCTAAAAAATCTTTAGATATATAAATAAAGAATTTAAAATAAATTATCTTTAATTTCTTGCTCGCTCAAGAAAGGATACATATCATGAAGCTCTGGAGTTAATAAGTTACCATTTTCAAGTTTTCTTGATTGCAATTTGGGTTCAAAATTTTGTTTTTCATTAATTTCCACATAAAATATCTCTGGGCCTAATTCTGAGAATTTTTTTAAGCTAAGTAGCTTTTTTAGCTGATCTAAGGTACTAATTTTTTTTGATTTTATTCCAAAAGCATTACCTAACTTTATAAAGTCTGGAAAACCTAATCCATCACTTGTGGATGTTCCACATACATTATCGGAAAAATAATTCTTCTGTGTTTGTCTAATTGAATGATAACCTTTATTGCCCAATATAAATAACTTAATTGGTAATTTTTTATATTTCATTGTTGCTATTTCTTGAATATTCATCATCAAGCTACCATCTCCGGCGATACAGATGACTCTTTTTTTTCTACCACCTGCTATAGAAGCTCCAATTGCTGCTGGAAGATCATATCCCATAGACGCGGAACCAGAATTTGTAAATAATCTCATACCATTTTTTATATTAGATGTTTGTAGCCCAACAACACACGCTGTCCCATTTGCTAAAACAACGATATCTCTTGAAGAAAGTTTCTTATAAAGTTCATTAAAAAAACCGTATGGATTTACTTTCCCTTTATTGTAATGTTTTGTCTCTATTATAGGGAATTTTTTTTGTACTTTTTTACACCAACCTAGAAATTTTTTATGTTTTTTTTGAACTTCCCAATCAATTACCTTCTTCTCAAACTTAGTTAAAAAAAATTTCAAATCATAATTGAAACCCTTAAAAACTTTTAATGTATGTTTGTTTATTTCAGATTTATCAATATCAACCATCATCAACTTTGCATTTTTAGCAAAAGATTTCCAATTATAGCTTATTTGTCTAATATTTAATCTACAACCAAGAACTAATACTAGATCAGAATTATAAATTGCGAAATTACCTGGTCTGTCCCCTACTGAACCTGGCTTACCAGAAAAATATTTATTGTTATTAGATATTATATCATTCGAATTCCAACCGACGCAAACCGGTATTTCTAATCTTTTTATTATTTTTAAAATTCTATCAACTTGGCCCGCTATTCTTACACCAGTTCCAATTAATAAAGTTGGTCTATTAGCTTTTTTTATACTATTTAAAATAAAAGCAATATCACTGTCTAAATGACCATAACTAATATCATTTTTTTTTTGATTTCTGTGTGTATAATCAAGTGAAAGTTTTTTTTTAGATTTAGAGTAAGAAATTATTTTTTTTTTAAAATTTATACTTTTTGATTGTATATTAATTGGAACATCCAACCAAACAGGACCCGGTCTTCCATGATTAAGATGATAAATACAATTTGTTAGTGCAACTTTAACTTCTTCTAGTTTTGTAATTAATGCATAGTATTTGACTAAAGGTTTAACAATGGAATAAGTATCAACCTCTTGGTCTCCTAGTTGTCTCAAACTTTTGTCGTTCAAGCGTGCAATAGTTTCCGTTCTGACTTGTCCAGAAAGTACAAACATTGGTATAGAGTCTACAAATGCACCATATACGCCATTAAGTGAATTTACTACACCTGGGCCAGTAGTAATATTAACTAAGGCCGGTTTATTAGATATTCTTGAATATCCTTCAGCAGCCATTGATAATGATTGCTCATGGTGCATAAAGTGATGATCTATTTTCTTTTCACGGGTTATTGCATCATTTAAATGCATTGCCCCCCCCCCCCCCAGTAATAAGAAAAGCTTTACTGATCCCTTTTTGAACCAAAGTTTGGCA
>JAOOJU010000078.1 GCA_028407765.1 Rickettsiales bacterium | reverse complement strand
AGTATTTATCTCTCCATTATGACACAAAAATCTAAAAGGTTGAGCTAACTCCCAACTGGGAAAAGTATTTGTAGAAAATCTCTGATGGACTATAGCTAAAGAAGAAATGAACTTTTCATCGTTTAAATCATGATAGAAATTTTTAAGCCTATCAGACATAACCATTCCTTTATAAATTATCGTTCTAGGCGACAAAGAAACACAATAAAATTGGTAAGGTTCAAGGGCTAACTCTATATATCTTCTTACAAGAAATAAAATTGATTCAAAATGATTTATAGTTTTTGAGGGTTTGGTTTGTTTCAGAAAAATTTGAACAATCGATGGTTCTCTCCCAATTATAGATTTACCAAGAATCGAATTATCTACCGGAACTTCTCTTTGGTGTAAAATCTCCAAACCAAATTTTAAAATAAATTTTTTAATTACCTTTATACAATAATTATTTTCTTTATCGTCTTTTGGTAAAAAAAACATTCCTACGGCATACTCATCAGGTTTTGGAAGAATTACATTCTCCTTGATTAACTCTCGTTGAAAAAAATCATGGGGTATTTGTGTAAGAATTCCAACACCATCACCAGCTAAAGGGTCTGCACTCACTGCTCCTCTATGAGTTAAATTACATAGTATATTTAATCCATAGTTAATAATATCTCTTGAAGGTTTATCGTATATATTTGCTACAAAACCTATTCCACATGAATCTTTTTCATATTTTGGTTCATACAAACCTTGTTTTTTAGGGTGATTATTTTTCATATTATACCGCTTTATATTTGGTTATTTCCTCAAAATTATCAATAACTTTAAATAGTAAATTTTATTCATAAGTTCTTATAGTCAAAATATTTCCCATAGTCTCAGAATCAGACTTTTCTGATCTTACTGTTTTAACTAAACCAACACCAGGAGCATACCAATCTGTATTTTCTATAACTATATTAATATCACCTAGAGGAGGGCCAGCATTATAACTTGTATTCCCTTTGCCAACAACTTTTATACAATTATTAAATATTTTATTGTTTATTCTTACGCTTTCGTTTACTGAAATAATCTTATTTTTAAGTTTAAAAGGAATCCAAGTTTCAAAAACTTTATCATATCCAATTGTCATTTTTAATCTGGTTTTATCATTTACAAGCCAACTAGTTCCAACTTCTATTGGAAACTTTATAACATAATGCCCTTTCTCGTAATCAAGATTTTCATATGGTAAATCAAAATTTCTTATTTTTTTTATTTTTCCACCAAGATTAATAATATATTCGTTCTTTGTATAATCTATGCTTTCTCTTTTAATCCCGTCACTGTCATATTTATACGAAATAATTTGACCACTATTACCCAGAACAATTGTCTTTTGTTTGTCCTTTTTTATAACTGTATAAGTTTGCTTCGATACTTCATCCTTAATACCATCAGTTATAAAAAGTAAATTATAATTTAGAATGCTCTTTTCTTTTAAAGGAAAATAGTTTTGATCTGAATTACATCCAGAAAAAACTAATGAAAAAATTACAAAAAAAATTTTAGAACTAAATTTCACTATTCACAAAAGTTGATAATTTTAAATCATGCTCAATAGCATTACACAACATTTGACCAACGGTAATGTGCATTTCCTGGATTCTTGAAGTATTAGTAGCAGGAATTGAAAGTATTTGGTCAGTAATTTTATCTAGCAGTTTTACATTTTTTCCACAAAAAGCTATTGTACTAAGTTTCATTTTTTTTGCTTGTTTTAAAGCAATAATAATATTTTCGCTTTGTCCTGAGGTAGTTATACCTAGAGCAACATCACCTGGATTGGCAATAGCTTCTATTTGTCTTGAAAACAAAAATTTAAATCCAAGATCATTACCTATCGCAGTTAAAGCTGAGGTATCAGTTGTAATTGCAATGGCAGCAATTGCTTTTCTATTTTTGGAAAACCTAACTGTAAGTTCAGTTGCTATATGTTGTGAATCAGATGCACTACCTCCATTTCCAAAAATAATTATTTTCTTATTTTTTTTTATAGCTGCAACACAAATTTGGACTATATTCTTGAATGATACGTAATTTTTTTCTTTAGTTCTTTGAGCTATTAAAATATGCTCTTGGAACTGATCATAATAAAATTTTTCTAAAGTTTTTTTTTTCATTTTTTTCTTCTTTCTGAGTTAATGGTGATCTTATCTGGACTCGAACCAGAAACTAATCCTTAGGAGGGATTTGTTATATCCAATTTAACTATAAGACCTGCCTTTAATTTATAGGAACTTGATACTTGAGAATTAATGTTTCTGAGCCAGGGTTCCTATATCCACTATCTGCATTAGAAATATGGAAAATTCCCATTCCTACCCGAACATTATTCTTAAATCTATAAAATAAATCTATACCAATATAGAATTCCATGTGGTTGCCAGCTTTAATTTCACTGCCATCTTTGTAATAACCACATGCAACAGCCGGGCTAAGTAAAATATTTTTTTTCTTTGTATAATAACCATCAATCCCGAAGCCACCATAACCATAATAGGTTCCTGCCGTTGTTCCGAGAAAACCCACGAAAGGTTTTATTAAATTAAAAAGTTTTTTTCCGCTGTGAATTTCTAAATTCATTACTTCTGAGGTTTTATTATATGGACCAGTACCATCTTCCATGAAATTGAACTGGCCAAGGCCAACAGAAATTCTTGGTTTATTATCTCTTGCATTTGCAGTAAAACAAATTAACAGAACACAAAAAAACGAAACTAAAAAAGATTTTTTCATTAGAATGGAACCTGATACTTAAATATTGCTTGCTCTGATCCAGGATTTCTATCTCCAAGCATTGCATTTGAAACATGAAAAATACCTACACCAACTCTAACATTATTTTTAAATTTATAAGTTATATCACCGCCACTCCTAAATTCAACGTGATGTCCTAATTTAATTTCATCACCGTCAATATACCATCCAGCAGCTAAACTTGGAGTAACTACCAAACACTTACAATTTAAAAAAAATAAGTCACCGCTTAAGCCAAAATATGAATAACTTGCATTATCGAGTGTGCCCATAAATCCTAAAAAAGGTTTAATATATCTAAGCACATTTTGTGATGAAAAAATCTCAATATTATAAGCCAATGAACTATTCTTATAAGCTACAGCTTCAGAGCCTCCTGAATCTGTGTTGCAACCAGCAAAACCTCTACAAATAAAATCTCCATTTTCCATGAAATTATATATTCCTGCTCCCACAGAAATCCTTCCTTTTTTTTCCGCGGCATTAG
>JAOOJU010000077.1 GCA_028407765.1 Rickettsiales bacterium | reverse complement strand
CAGTACGAAAAGTTATTAGAGCTAATAAGTCCAGATATAGACTATAAGGTGAAAGATAATCTTAAATTTTCTTTCTCTGATATTAACGGAAATGAAGAGTTATCTGAAATAAATATTTTTAAAAATAATATTCACGAGGTTAATGCAAGAATAAGTCAATACGGTGAGATTCTAAGCCGGTATGTAACTGCTCCGACACAAAGAAGGATTATTAGACACAAACTAACTGTTCACAATACATTGAGTACTTCTTTAAATAATCTTCAAATACCAAAAGAAATAACTAAAAGTTTCATTAATCAGTTCAGTTTTAGTGTTGATTTTCAAAGAGATATAAATAATGGAGATTTAATTGAAATTCTTTTTGAAGCAGATTACACCAAAAATAATAATCTAGTGGGAGAACCAAAACTACTTTATGCATCTATGAATTTGAAAGATCATAAAATAGAATTATTCAGGTATAAAATGCAAAAAGGCAAAGTTGACTACTTTGACCCCTCAGGAAAAAGTATCAGAAAATCTATAATGAGAACTCCAATTAGCGGAGCAAGGTTATCATCAAGATTCGGGATGAGAAAGCACCCTATTTTGGGATATAGTAAAATGCATCGAGGAGTCGATTTTGCTGCAAGAAGAGGAACGCCAATAATGGCTGCAGGTGATGGAAGAGTTTCTTTTGCTGGAAGAAATGGTTCATATGGAAAATTTATAGAAATTAGGCATTTGAATGGATTCAGCACAAGATATGGGCATCTTCATAAATTTTCAAAAAAATTAAAAAAAGGCACAATAGTTAAACAAGGGCAAATTATAGGTTTTGTGGGAAATAGTGGGAGAAGCACCGGTCCTCATCTACACTACGAAGTCAAACATAAAAATAGGATAATTAATCCTATGACTCTTAAACTTCCCTCCAGAATGGAAGTTGAAAAGGAAGAAATGCCGAATTTTTACGCTAATATATCTCTAACAAGAGAAAGATTAGCCACAACTCCAATATCGAGAACTAAAAGAGTTGTGATAAATAATTAATTTTCTTTATTTTCTATTACTGGACTTGTAAAAGCCTTTAATGCCTCAACACCATCTGGAGTTACAACATCATCTGTATCCACAATATTTCTATCTTCTCCATTAGAACTTTCTTTGTCTGATTTTTTCTCTAATCTTTCTTTTGTTCCCATGATAGCTCTATCCGTCCTGGACATAGTCTTGTCATTATTATGTGAAATTTTAGTTTGGTTTTCTTTGTTTTTTGTATCATCATTAGACATTGTATTAAGTATTCTTTGATAATGTTCAGCATGCTGATAAAAACCTTCTGCTTTGATCCGATCACCATTTGAAGCTGCATCTTGGGCTAAATTAATATACTTTTCTAGAATTTTAGAGACGCTTCCCTTTGGCCTATGCGGATTAGAATTATCAAAACCATTTCTTGAAAAATTACTTCTTCTTCCGTTTGAACGATTTCTTCTTCTAATATTTGGTGTTTTTTTAACTATCAATTTTTATTTTTTATTTTTTTAAATTTTTTAGTTACTTAATAACTATTTAATTTTAAGGAGATTCAGACCTTAGCATATTAAATTAATTTTTCAAATTATTTTTTCCATTATGAAATACCACACACCTATTTCTACCAGATAAATCCTTAAAGACTCTAGTTTTAAAAATATTTTTGGTTGAAAATAAACTACAAACATCATCAACTTGCTCGCTATCAATTTCAACTACAAAAAATCCATCTTTGATCAAGAATTGAGATAATTCCAATGAAATTCTTTCAAAACAATCATATCCTTCGCTTCCTCCATTAAGAGCAATGTAGGGATCGTAAAATTTTACCGAATCAGATAGATTGGTAATATTTTTAGTTTTTATGTAAGGAGGATTAGAAATAATAATATCAAACTTTTGATTAATATTAGAAAACCAGTCACTTTGAATAAAATTAACTTCATGAGATAAATTATGTTTAACTTTATTTTTTTCTGCTATTATTAAAGCATCTTTAGATATATCAACTCCTAAACAACTAAGATTATAATTACCAATTTTTTGGGCTTCTAAAATAATAGAAATAATCAGACACCCAGAACCAGTACCTAGGTCAAGTATTTTTATTTTTTTCTTTTTAAATTTTAGGATTAAATGAATAACTATTTCAACCATCTTTTCACTATCTGGCCTTGGATCTAGTGTATATTTATTTATATAAAAACTTCTTGAATAAAACTCACGAAAACCAAGAATTCTTGATACTGGTTTTCCCGCTATTCTTCTATATATATCCTTTAGAAACTTATTTTTATTATTTTCTGAAACTCTGATTGAGTTGTTAATAATCATTTGACTTTCATTTTGGCCAGTTCCCTTTGACAATATAAGCCTCGATTCATGTTTACCATTTTTTATATTATATTTTTTAAGATAGTTTCGTCCGATATTAACCAACTCTGAAATAGTTTGTTTTGTTTCTCTTTGTTTCATAAACTATTTTTTCCCTAATCTTCGTCAATTGATGAGAGTTTCTTTGCATTATCATCTGATCTCAGAGCATCTATTACTTCATCAAGACACTCTCCCTTCAGAATCTGCTCTAACTTATAAAGTGTCAGAGAGATACGATGATCTGTTACTCTTCCTTGAGGATAATTATATGTTCTTATCCTCTCTGATCTGTCTCCACTTCCAACTTGGGTTTTTCTGTCTTGTGCTCTTTCTTTATCTTTTTTTATTCTCTCAGCTTCAAAAATTCTTGACCTCAAAACCGTTAAAGCCTTCGCTTTATTTTTGTGTTGTGATTTTTCATCTTGACACTGAGAAATTACGCCCGTGGGAATATGAGTAATTCTAACAGCACTATCAGTTGTATTAACTGATTGGCCACCAGGGCCACTTGATCTAAAGATATCAATTCTAAGATCCTTCTCATTAATTTCTATATCTATATCAGTTGCCTCAGGAAGTACTGCAACTGTTGCAGCTGAAGTATGAATCCTTCCACCTGATTCTGTTTCTGGAACTCTTTGTACTCTGTGTGTGCCAGATTCAAATTTAAGCCTTCCAAAAACATTTTTTCCTGCAATATTAATAATTATTTCTTTAATTCCATCATGATCAGTTTCACTAATATCCATTACCTCAGATTTCCAATTATGGATTTCTGCATATTTATTATACATCCGAAATAAATCAGCAGCAAATAACGCAGCTTCTTCTCCTCCAGTTCCTGCTCTAATCTCGATAATTGCATTCTTTTCATCTGCTTCATCTTTTGGAATCAATAAAAATTTTAATTCTTTCTCAAGTTCTGGAATAAGACTTAATAAACTCTCTCTTTCATTTTTAGCCATTTCTTTGATTTCTTTATCATCTGAATCTATTAAACTATCTAAATCGGCTAATTCATTTTTGTGTTTCATCACCTGCTTTATCTTTTCAGCTATCGGTGATAATTCTGAAAACTCT
>JAOOJU010000076.1 GCA_028407765.1 Rickettsiales bacterium | reverse complement strand
ACTCAAAGAATTCAGCACCATAATTGATGTTAGATCTCCTAAAGAGTTTGAAGAAGATTCAATTCCACTTGCAAAGAACTTTTTTGTATTAAATGACTCTGAAAGAAATAAAGTTGGAAAAATTTATTCTAAAGATATTTTTCTTGCCAGAAAAGTCGGAGCAAAACTAATAACAAAAAATATAAGTAAGATATTAGAAAATATTCCACCATCAAAATCAGAAAAAATTTTAATCTATTGTTGGAGAGGAGGGCTTAGGTCTTTAAGTTTATATCTAATCCTAAAAAATATTGGTTACGATGTATGTATACTAAACAAAGGTTACAAATCCTTTCGTTATTTCATAAATAATTTTTTTAGTGAAACAATTCAAAAATATACATTTAATATTCTGAGTGGTTTGACAGGGTCAGGTAAAACCTTCTTTTTAGAGGAAGTAGGAAAAAAAGAGAATATTATTAACCTAGAAAAGCTAGCACAACATAAAGGTTCACTTCTAGGAAACATACCAAATATAGAACAACCGTCACAAAAAAAATTTGAAACCAGTTTGTGGTATGAATTACATAAAATGCAATATACAAGGCCAATCTGGGTTGAATCAGAAAGTAATAAAATTGGAAAATTATCAATACCCAAAAATTTATTTAAAAGAATGATTGTTGGAAATATTCTTAAATTAAATATTTCACTTAATGAAAGAACTAATTTTATTCTTAAGGATTATGATTATTTCTTAAGTAAAATAAGTCTAATCAAAAACGCTATGTTATTTTTAAAAAAATTTTTAACAAAAAATGAATATTTAGATTTAGAGAAAAGTCTATCATCAAAACAATATGATATATTTGTAAAAAGTTTATTAAAATTTCACTATGATAAACTTTATAAAAAAAGAACTTACTATCTAAAAGAAAATGAAATAAAAGAAGTAAAATTAGATTCAGTTAATATTAAAAATAGTGAAAAAATTCTTAAAGAAATGAATAAGAAGTACTGGAAATAATTTAATTAATCTGAAGATATTTTAACAAAATAATGTTCTAAGCTAAAATGAAAAATGAAGGAAATTATAAAATATTTGAATTGTTGATGCCTTACTTATGGTACAGGGAAAAAAATGATTTAAAGTTAAGAGTTATTTTATCAGTCTTATGTATGATTGTTGCGAAATCTTTTACCATTATTACTCCAATTATATTGGGTAAAACTGTAGACTCCCTTCCCAAACTTAATGATAACAATGTTAATGATTTAAGTGAATACATGATTATTACAATAAGTTTAATAATTGCATATGGTCTTGCAAGAATTTCATCTTTTGTCTTTGGAGAGTTAAGAGATACCTTCTTTTCAAAAGTATCTCAAAATGCGGTACGATTACTTTCTTTAAAAGTTTTCCAACACATACATTCTTTGCCTTTACAATTTCACTTAAACAAACAAACTGGATCGTTAAGCAGACTAATAGACAGAGGTACTAAAGGAGTTGATTTTTTATTAAGGTATATATTTTTTAATATACTTCCTACTTTAATAGAGATTATATTAGTTTCTATAATTTTATTCTCACTTTATGGTTTTGAATTTTTTTTAATTATTATTTGTACAATAATGATTTATGTAATTTCTACATTTAAAATAACCTCATGGAGGACTAAATTTCGAAGAGAAATGAATAATGCTGATAATCAAATTAGCACTAAGATAATTGATAGTTTGATCAATTATGAAACTGTGAAATATTTTAGTAATGAAAGACACGAATATAAAAAACTGGATTTTTCCTTAAAAAAATATGAAATCGCCGCCAATAATAGTAGATATTCTCTATCATTCTTAAATATCACGCAAACAGTTATCATCATGATTGGCATTATTATCATGCTTACCATGTCAGTATTTGAAATAAAAAACGGAGTAATTAGTGTAGGTGCTTTTATAGTTATAAATTCTTATATGCTCCAACTTTATCAACCACTCAATTTTCTTGGTTCTGTTTATAGAGAGATAAAACAATCATTGATAGATATGGAAAACATGTTTACACTTCTAGATGAAAAAATTATTCCCTCAAAATCAAAAAATAATTTAATTTCAAAGTCTAAAGTTAGTATTACTTTTAAAAATGTTTCTTTTTTTTATGATGAAAAAAGACAAATTTTAAAAGATATTTCATTTCATATACCCGCTGGAAAGAAAACTGCAATCGTTGGTGAAACTGGAGCAGGAAAGTCAACAATAGGTAAATTATTATTTAACTTTTATAAACCAAATAAAGGGAAAATTTTTATAAACAACCTAGATTCATCTAAAATATCAGAAAAAATACTAAGAGATATAATTGGGGTTGTACCCCAAGATATCGTACTATTTAATGACAGCATCTACTACAATATTATGTATGGAAGAACCGGTGCAAATAAAGAAGAAATAATATTAGCATCTAAAAATGCTAATATACATAATTTCATAATGAATCTGCCATACAAATATGACACAATTGTTGGAGAGAGAGGTTTGAAACTTTCTGGGGGTGAAAAGCAACGTGTCTCTATAGCAAGAACCTTGCTTAAAGATCCGCAAATTTTACTTTTTGATGAAGCTACATCAGCTCTTGATTTGAAAACAGAAAAAGAAATTCAAATAAATTTAGAAAACATATCAGAAGATAAGACTACTCTTATTATTACCCACAGATTATCAACGATTATAAATTCAGATAATATTATTTTTTTAGAAAAAGGTAAAGTAATAGAGGAAGGCAGGCATATAGATCTCTTAGCTAAAAAAGGTCATTATTATAAAATGTGGCAAAAGCAAATAATTTAAAATTTCCTTTTATAAATTATAATTAGCTATCATAATTTATAATTTTAATTATTTATAAAAATTCTTAATGATCCAACTAAAATTACCATCATTATTTTTTCCTATTTCTTTTTGGTTCATAATTATAGCCTATTTGATTTTACTTTTAGTTGGTCCAAAAGTATCAGATACAGAACAAAAAGAATATTGTGTGAGAAACTTTGAAATAAACTCGTTTTTTGGACATAGTATGAATTGTGATTCTGCAGACTTCATGAAGAATGCAGCTGAACCAAAAAAATTATTAGAAGAAAAATCCATAAGATCTGCTCGACCCGGCATAATTTGGGTTGCACATTATATTTCTATTCCAATAAATAAAATTGCAAAGACTTTAGGAATTAAATTTACAACAAAATCAAAAACCAATGAAAAAAATATCCATCCAAAAATAATTTATATAAGCTTTATTTTAATTAATTTTCTTCTGCTCGTTGCTTCAATCTATTTTTTTTTTAAAATATTTGATAACTCAATTTTTAATATCAATCATTATAAGTTGTGGTACCTATGGTTTGCACAATTTTTAGTAATAAATCAAATAACTCATCAGTTTTTCTGGTCTCCACATACACCGATTTTAAATATTTTTAATGCCGTAATATCGATATATTTTTCTATTCAAATTATAAATCAAAAAAAATGTAAG
>JAOOJU010000075.1 GCA_028407765.1 Rickettsiales bacterium | reverse complement strand
TTAGCTGCTCCTGTTGCACATATATGGTTTTTAAAATCTTTACCTTCAAGAATAGGATTGTTATTAGATTTAACTTTGAAAGATCTTGAAAGAGTTCTTTACTTTGAGAGTTTTATAGTAACTGAGCCCGGGATGGTTAAATCTCTGAAGAAGTTCCAAGTTATAAGTGAAGAGGAAAATTCCGATTTGAAAGATGAGTATGGAGAAGAGTTTGAGACTATGATTGGAGCTGAAGCAATTCAGAAACTTTTATCAGAGATTAATTTGGAGGAAGAAAAAGTAAAAGTTAGAGAAGATTTAAAAAATACTAATTCGGAAACAAAGAAGAAAAAATTAGTGAAAAGATTAAAGCTACTTGATGCATTTATTTCATCAAAACTAAAACCAGAATGGATGATATTAAATGTTATACCAGTTATTCCTCCAGAGCTTAGGCCTTTAGTCCCGCTTGACGGTGGAAGGTTTGCTACTTCAGACCTTAACGATTTATATAGAAGAGTTATAAATAGGAATAATAGGCTTCATAGATTGTTGACACTTAAAGCCCCAGAAATAATAGTGAGAAACGAAAAGAGAATGCTTCAAGAGGCTGCTGATGCTCTTTTTGATAATGGTAGAAGGGGAAGGGTTATAACTGGAACAAATAAAAGACCATTAAAATCTTTGTCTGATATGTTAAAAGGAAAACAAGGTAGGTTTAGGCAGAATCTACTGGGCAAGAGAGTAGATTATTCCGGACGATCAGTTATCGTTGTTGGCCCCGAATTAAAACTACATCAGTGTGGAATTCCAAAAAAAATGGCAATTGAGCTTTTTAAGCCTTTTATATATGCAAAATTAGAGAAATATAATCTTGCAACAACAATTAAAGCTGCAAAAAAGATGGTTGAAAAAGAAAGACCAGAGGTATGGGATATACTTGCAGAAGTTATCAGGGAGCATCCCGTGCTGCTTAACAGAGCTCCGACCCTACATAGATTAGGAATTCAAGCTTTTGAGCCAATTCTAATTGAAGGAAAAGCAATTCAACTTCACCCCCTTGTATGTACTGCATTTAATGCAGATTTTGACGGGGATCAAATGGCTGTGCATGTTCCTCTTTCTTTAGAAGCGCAACTAGAAGCCAGAGTTTTAATGATGTCGACTAATAATATATTATCCCCAGCGAGTGGTAAGCCTATTATCGTTCCATCTCAGGACATGATCCTAGGTTTATATTATTTAAGTTTAATGTCTGATGGCGAGGTTGGAGAAGGAATGATATTTTCTGATATAGGAGAAATCCAGACAGCTTTAGATAATAAATTTGTGACTCTTCAATCTAGAGTTAAGGCCAGATTTCATACAGTAAATGATAACTATGAACCGATAACGATAACAGTTGACACTACACCAGGAAGAATGCTCTTAAGTGAAATTTTACCAAAACATCCCAAAGTAGGGTTTGAAATTGTGAATAAACTTCTAACTAAAAAAGAGATAAGTAATGCAATTGATCTTGTTTACAGACACTGTGGTCAGAAAAAAACGGTTATTTTTGCAGATAAACTAATGGGTCTTGGTTTTAAAGAAGCTTGTAAAGCAGGAATTTCCTTTGGGAAGGATGATCTTTTAATTCCAGAAACAAAAACAAAACTTTTAGATAAAACTGAAAAACAAGTTAAAAATTATGAAAAACAATACTCTGAAGGACTCATTACCAAGGGTGAAAAATACAACAAAGTCGTTGATGCTTGGGCTAAATGTTCCGATGATGTTGCTGATCAAATGATGAAGATAATGATTCCTAGTTCCAAAGAGCCAATTTCAAAAATTAACTCTGTTTACATGATGGCTGATTCTGGTGCTAGGGGATCGGCTGCCCAGTTAAAACAGCTCTCAGGAATGAGGGGTTTAATGGCAAAACCATCTGGTGAAATCATAGAAACACCAATAATTTCTAACTTTAAAGAGGGTCTGACAGTGCTAGAATACTTTAACTCCACACATGGAGCAAGAAAAGGTTTGGCCGACACTGCATTAAAAACCGCTAATTCTGGATATCTTACCAGAAGGTTAGTTGATGTTGCACAGGACTGTATAATTACAATTGAGGATTGCTTTACTAATGATTATATCACTGTTAAATCAGAAGTTGAAGGTGGTGAGGTTATTGATGCTTTATCTGAAAAAATTCTTGGTAGAACATTGGCTGAGGATTTAATAGATCCCTTAACAAGAAAGAAAATTCTAGATAGTGGTGAGATTATTACAGAAGAACATATACCCGCTATTGAATCATCAAATATTGACGAAGTTAAAATAAGATCCGTATTAACTTGTGAAGCCAAATTTGGAGTGTGTGTGAAATGTTATGGAAGAGATTTGGCCAGAGGTACTCCAGTAAATATCGGTGAAGCGGTTGGAGTAATAGCCGCCCAATCAATTGGAGAACCCGGAACACAATTAACAATGAGGACATTCCATATTGGAGGAGCTGCTCAAAAGGGTTCAGAAGTTTCAAGTATTGAATCAAATACTGACGGTGAAGTTAAATTTATCAACGTTAAAACTGCACAAGATTCAAATAGTAATAGCATTAACTTGTCTAGAAGTTCACAGTTATGTATTTTTCAGGGTGATAAAGAAAAAGCACGACATAGAATTCCATTTGGTTCAAGGATAAATGTCAAAGAGGGACAAAAAATTCAAAAAGGAAGTTTGCTTGCCGATTGGGATCCTTTCACAACACCAATAGTAGCTCAAAAGAATGGTTATGTAGTATTTAAAGATCTGGATGACGGAGTTTCAACTAGAGAAGTAATTGACGAAGCAACTGGATTAGCAAGTAAGATGGTTGTTGACTGGAAGCAACAAACAAAAACACAATCGCTAACCCCGAGAATAGAAATTCACAATAAGGCTAAAGATGGAAAAATATTAACACTCGATAACGGTAGTTCTGCATCTTACGAACTTCCGGTTGAAACTATTTTAGGAGTAAATTCGGATCAGAAAATAAATCAAGGTGATTTCTTAGCCAGAGTTCCTAAAGAATCCTCAAAAACTAAAGATATCACAGGAGGTCTTCCAAGAGTTGCCGAGTTATTTGAGGCTAGAATACCTAAAGATCATGAGATTATTGCTGAAATCTCGGGGAAGATTGAGTTTGGTAAAGATTATAAAATGAAAAGAAAAATCTCAATTGTCTCTGAAGATAAAAATATTGAGCCGGTGGAATATGTTATTTCAAAGACAAAGCACTTATCAGTTCAAGAAGGAGATTATGTAGAATTAGGAGATACACTAGTTGATGGAAGCTCTGTGCCACACGATATTCTGAGAATAAAAGGAGTTGAAGCTTTATCTACTTATATGATCAAGGAAGTTCAGGATGTATATAGATTACAAGGAGTTAAGATTAATGATAAACATATTGAAGTAATAGTTAGACAGATGATGCAAAAAGTTGAAATATTAGATGCGGGTGAAACTACTTTTCTTGTTGGAGAGCAAGTAAGTAAAAAAGAATTTGAGGAAGTTAATGATAAAACAAAGC
>JAOOJU010000074.1 GCA_028407765.1 Rickettsiales bacterium | reverse complement strand
TAAAATGTGCATTTTTTGAAATTCTTTCTCTAATTTTTGGATTGTTTAAATAAAACTTGATTTTTTTTATTAGATCGTACTTGTCTGTAAAAGAAACTAATTCTTCTTTTGGCTTATAGAATCTATCGAAATTTTCTATTTTTTCACACAAAACAAATGTCTTGCATAACATTGGTTCAAATATTTTTGATTTTAAATGCATACCTATTTTATAATTTTTAGGGAAAACAATATTTCTTGGGTTATAACCTGATTTGTTTAAAGATATAACAATTCTGGACTGATTAATTTTTTGATTTAATTCACACCCACTGATATATCCAAATGACTTACCTATGAGCATGATTGGAATTTTTTTTTTTTTTAGAAAATCTAAAATTTTTTCTCTGTCACTCCCTTTATATTTTGTTCCACCATAAAATAGAACATCATATTTTTTTTTTGTATTTTTAATATGATAAAAATCTTTCTGAGATATTAGATTTCCTAAACAAATTGATCTACAACCCTGTTGTGATGTAACATCAACAGCATCCAGACTGTCAAAGGAAACAAATAAATCTATATGCTTTATTAATAGTTGACTATAAGTGGGAAAAAGAATTTCTGAATCTCCTTCTATATAAACTATTGTTAAAAGCGGGTTTTTTATTTTTAGTTTTTTATAGAAATTAAAATCTAATCCTGGGTCATTAAGAAATATTGCAAAAACATCAAAGTCTCTTATTAAATCCAAGATTTTTTTTTGGGTTAGAACTCTTCCAATATTCCTTAAGTTATGTCTAATTGGAAAATGTGTGACTCTGAAATTTTCAGAAAGAATTTCTTGGATCTGTTTGCAAGTATTTTCTTGTTGAGCCCTTTCGTGGTCAATACATAACATCATTTTGGAAAATTTAGTTTGGGTATTACAAATTTGGTGCTCTGACCTATGACAAAGAGGGCGTTTAGTCATTTTTTATCAATGTTTAAAATTTAACTTAATTATCTTGTACATAAATTAATTAACTTTTTCAAGAATTTGAGTCTTATTAAAAAAAAGTTGTTTATATCCAAAACTTTTTTACATAGTATTATCAAGAGTTTTTTTAATAAATAAGATAAACTAATATTAGTAAAGTTTATTATACTTTCAAAATTTTGTTCAATGTTTAAAAAAATTGATGTACTATGCTAACTTATCAAAATGTGTGACTTTTAATTAACACAATAATGAAATATCTTATTAACGCATTGTTACATCACTTCGGCTATATTTTAATAAAAAAAAATAATTTTGAAGAAAAAAAGAGAATTTTTAAAAATCTTGTAGTTAACAACTCACCCTTAATTTTTGACGTTGGTTCGCATAAAGGGGAAACAGTTATGGAAATGAAAAAAATTTTTACCAATTCTAAAATTCATTGTTTTGAACCTGATCCAACCACTTTTAAAACATTAAAACACAACACTACAAAGATTAAAAATATCTATTTAAATAATTTTGCACTAAGTAATAAAGATGAGAATAAAACAAAATTTTACAGACAATCTCATTCTAAACTTAATAGTTTAAAAAAAATTAATTTAGAGGGTAATGTTATGAGAAATTTTTTTAAATTTAATAACTACAGTAAAAATTCTTACAATAAACCTATACTTGTAAAATCAACTAAGCTTGATACATACTGTAAAAACAAAAAAATTAGCAAAATTGATTTATTGAAGATTGATGTTGAAGGAGCAGAACTTGAGTGCCTTATAGGTTCAAAAGAGATACTAAAAAAAACTGATACAGTTTATGTTGAATTTCATTTTCATGACAAGTATGGAATTCAAAATAATTTTTTAGATATAGAATCTTTATTAATTCCAAAGGGATTTAATCTATATAGCCTCATAAGAGTAAATAATCAAAAAAACAACAATAGAATTGGCTGGATAGAAGCAATATATACAAAAAAAAATATTCTTTGATGTAGATTTAAACTTTAAAATTTACAACAATTTATATATAACCTATTACATTAAATCCTCCATCAATTAACAAATTAGTTCATGTGATTATTGGTGAGACATCAGAAACTTAAAAAACATCTATTCTATCTAAATATATCTTTGATTTTATTATGTAATATATGTTTATTTTTTAAATTTTCTGATAATATCTTACTTTGATTTTTATTATTTTATTTTAGATGAAATTTTTTAAACACATTGCGAGAGAGAAAAGATTAAAATCATATATTGGTTTAAATAAAATTATTTACGACTTTCCTTTAACAAAAGTGATAAAATTCACAAAAAGTGAATATGATAGTGTTACTAGTGGAGTAAATATTTTTCTTTGGGAATCATTGAAAGGTTCTTTCAAAAACAAACATTTCAACCTTTCAAAAGATCTTTTTAGGAAATATGAAAAATTTTTATTAAAATTACCAAACAGAACTCCAAATGGTTTGATTTTGCCATATCTTGAGAATTCAAAAAGTTATAATATTTTACATAAAATTTTAAAAGATATTTTTGAAAAAAAAAATCTTTTTAATAATTTAAGTTCATTCCAAAAAACTTTTAAAGTTCGTCTCATCAGTAGTGACAGCAAATTAAAAAATAATTCTAATTATAATACCGCCAAAATTCATACAGATGTTTGGAATTATGAGCCTAGTTCAAGTGTTTTATTTAATATACCCTTAATGGGTGATACAAACGCAATAGGTTTAAATTTCTTTCATCCACAAAAAAAAATTGATGAATTTAATAAACATTTTAATGATTATGACGAAGCAAAATATCTTTATAAATTTTTAGAAAAATATTCAATGCCTTTTAAAAAAGGTTGCATATACATATCTGACGCTTTCTCCCTACACCAAACAAATTATTTAAAAAAAAAAAAAACGAATAATGTCAGATTATCAATTGATATAAGAGGAATGTTTAAAAAAAAAATAGGGAATGAAAAATTTGAAAGTTTGAAAAAAAATCCAGAGAAATTTATTCCACTGTGTGAGTGGAAAAAAATTTCTGAAAATAAAATTTTAGTCAATAATTTGCCAATTGATAGTTTTCTAAGAATACAAAATGGAGAAAAGATCAATCAAAATAAAATTAAAATCTTTCCTTATTCTTATAGTAAAAGTTCATTAAAGTCCTAATATTTAATTTTTAGATTTTGTATTTTCATTATTAATTCCAGTCTAAATTTGAAGATCAAATCATGATAAGTCACTGTCTTAAATATCAAACCATGAGAAAATATAACTTCCTGTTAAAATTAATGTATAAAAAAAAACAATACAGTAAAGTAGACCAAAAAAAATGATGTAAAACCCTCCAAGTAAAGCACGAATCAGAGAGGAAATAGAGCTTCCAAGAAACTCAAGTTCTAGACTCATTAAAAATGGATATACTTTGGGTTTAGTTTTTTTATTCAGCCAAAAAACAGGATAAATACATACCCATAAAATTGGTAGATATAAAAAAATATATAAAGCTGTAATTCCTAGCAAATCCATCTAATTAACTTAATTCAAACAGAACTTTAAGCGAAAAAAAAGTTCTTTCAAAAAAACTGTCAAATTT
>JAOOJU010000073.1 GCA_028407765.1 Rickettsiales bacterium | reverse complement strand
TCTTGGTTCAGGTAAAACAACCTTATTAAATCGTATTCTTAGTGAGGAGCACGGTAAACGAATAGCTGTAATTGAAAACGAGTATGGAGAGGTTGGTATTGACCAGGCTCTTGTCATAAATGCAGAAGAAGAAATCTTCGAAATGGCCAATGGTTGTATTTGTTGTACAGTAAGAGGTGATTTAATTAGAGTTCTTGGAAATCTTATGAAAAGACGTGATAAATTTGATTACGTAATAGTTGAAACTACTGGTCTTGCAGATCCAGGTCCTGTAGCTCAAACCTTTTTCATGGATGATGAGATAAGTTCAGAGTTTTCTCTTGATGGAATTATAACTTTAGTCGATGCCTTCCATATAAATCAACAGCTTGGAAGAAGTGACGAAAGTACGGAACAAATTGCATTCGCAGACGTTATTGTTCTTAATAAAACAGACCTAATTAATAATAATGAGCTTGATAAGCTTGAATCTCGTCTTCGTGAAATGAATAAAATGGCAAAATTTATTAGAAGCGAGATGGCTAATGTACCTATTAATTCTGTTCTTAATAAAAGTGCATTTAATTTAGATCAAGCACTTGAACGTCGTCCTACATTTCTAGAGCCAGAGTATCCATTTGAATGGACCGGAATATATCCGACTAAGTCTGGTAAATATAAAATAATTCTCTCTGAAGGCCCAGATCCTTCTATGTCTCTAGTTATTCAAGTTGAACAAAATAAAGATGATGTAAGTCTAAGAAATAGCGCCGAACATTGTGTGCGTTTGTATGCAGAAGATGCAGAAACCGTTCAACCAGAGCAAATGATTCCAAAAGGAAAACATATTAGTTTAAATCTTGAATCATCAGGCCAAAAAGAATTTTATATAGAAATAAAAAAAGATATGAATATTGGTCTTTTTGCACAGCATACTGCTGAAGAGTTTGATATGAAGTTAATTGAGTTGGATAGCAATAAAGAAATTCCAGTTGGAGTAGAAAGAACATGGGTAGCACAACATGAACATGATGATGAAGTTGGGTCGTTTTCAATTGAAAAAGATGGTGATCTAGATGAAAAAAAATTGCAAGCTTGGATTTCAAAACTCCTAAGCGAAAAAGGAGTGGATATTTTTAGAATGAAAGGTTTCTTGAGCATTGCTGGTGAATCAGATAGATTTGTTTTTCAAGGGGTTCACATGCTTTTTAGTGGTAAACCTGATCGACCTTGGGGAAGCTTACCGAGAAGAAATCAGCTTGTATTTATTGGTCGTAACCTTGATGAACATGAAATGCGTAAGGGATTTGAGGACTGTATTATATGAGTATAATGGATATACAACCCGGAAAAATTCTCAGCAGTGGGTGGAACTATTTTGTTGATGATTATGCAATCACTGGAGGTTGGACATATAATGGTGAAGCTCTTATAATTTGCGATGTAGCAGGAGGTATATATGTTTTTAATGGTAAGTATGGTGAAGTAATATGGTCTCAAAAATTAGTTCACGATGGCGGTATTTTATCGTCTGCAATCCATCCAGTAACTAATAAGTTTGCAACAGGTGGTCAAGATGGAAAGATTTTTATTTGGAATACATATGAGAAAAAAAGAGAGAAAGTTATTGATCTAGGTGATGGTTGGATAGAAAATTTAACTTGGTCAAAAGATGGTGAACTTTTAGCTGTGTCTTGTTCTCGAAATGTTTATGTATACAGTATAGAGGGTGAAGAAATTTGGAAGTCTGATAACCATAATAGTACTGTCAGTAATTTAGCATGGTCTGCTAATAAAGAACTCGCAACAACTTGTTACGGGCGAGTATCCTTTTTTGATGGTATGTCAGGAAAAATAAAACAGAAATTAGAGTGGAAAGGATCATTAGTCTCAATGGTATTAAGTCCCAATAGTGATATTGTTGTTTGTGGAAGCCAGGATAATACTATCCATTTTTGGCGTAGATCAACTGAGCAAGATTCAATGATGTCTGGTTATCCACTAAAACCGTCAGCTTTGTCTTTTGATGAGACAGGAAACTTTTTGGCTACTAGTGGAAGTCAGGAAGTAACTATTTGGAGTTTTAAAGGGAATGGACCTGAAGGCACATCTCCCTTATCTTTAAAACTTCATACAAAACCCATTACATCACTTGCTTTTGCAAATCGTGGTATGAACCTAGCTTCAGGTTCACGAGACGGCAAGGTTGTACTTTGGGACTTGAAGTCTGATAATCAAGACAGTGGATTAAGTGAAACTAGTGTAAGTGATTCTGTTTCAAAGTTGTATTGGCATCCAGATGATAATGCACTGGCTGGACTAGATAGACAGGGTGGAGTTACCGTTTGGCGTGTATGAGAAATTATAATAACTAATTAGTAATGGGTGGTAATTTTGGAGGGTAATGATAAATTTTTTTTATCGATATTTTTATAATATTTCAATTTTGGTGTTACTAATTTTCTTCCTTACGGCTTGCTCAAGTACACGATTTATATACACCTTCATAGAAACGTTTATCCAAGATGAGGTTAATTATTTCCTTGATCTGGATGAAGAAGAGGAGAAACTACTCAACCAGCAGGTGTCAGAGATGGTAGCCTGGCATAGAATATCCATGTTACCAAGCTATTCATTATACCTAAATAATATTGCGTACAAGCTGGAGGAGAATAAATATAAAGCGACTGATATTAATAAAGTTTTGAATAATGGTCGTTTACTTATTGAGGAAACCGTAATTGGTTTGACACCACACGTTTCAAAATTCCTTATTCAGTATCAAACGATTGAAGCTATCGAATTCATTGAAAAAAAAATGATAATGCGAAGACAAGAGCAACTGGAAAAACTATCTGAATCTGAGAACAAAGCTTATGAAGATCGTCTTAAAAGATTGATATTGAATTTTGGTCGATTCCTAGGTGACCTAAATGATGCACAGGTAATGTTACTTGAAAAGCATGCTCGTGTGACCCTTAATGACCCAAAGATACGTTTGCAGAATAGGACATTACGCCAAAAGGTTTTCATTGAGTTCCTCAAGACTCAGCCCACTGAGGTGGAACTCACAACTTATCTCAACAAACTTCTTTTAAGAGGTCACATGATTACCAATCCGGATTACAAGGCTTTCTCACAGAACTCAGTTGAACGGTTCAGGTTACTAGTTGTGAACATGCTAGAAATTTCATCGATAACCCAGCGAGAAAGAATTATTAGCAAACTCCGAGATTATGCTGATGATTTTAAATCAATTGCTAAAAATTAAATCTACTATTCCAAATTTTTTTTGATTAATTAATGAGAAAATTAATTAATTTTCTTTCTAGATTTTCACTAATCAACTGAATGCCTTTACTATTAGGATGTTTACCGTCTTCCAAATTATACTCTGGCTTAAGAGCTACATCTTTTAATAAAAATGGTAAAAAAGAAACCTTAAATTTTTTTGCAAGATCAGGATATATTTTATCAAAACTTTTTTTATATTCTTTTCCCAATGTTTCTTGAGATAACATTCCAGCTAAAAGAGTTTTAATATTTTCTTTGTCTAAAATATCTAAAATTTTGTATAAATTTTGTTTAATAATATCTGGATTGACC
>JAOOJU010000072.1 GCA_028407765.1 Rickettsiales bacterium | reverse complement strand
CGGATTTCTTCCAACTGCATTTATGAATGCAGCAAATATACTTCCTATCCCAATTCCAGAACCAATAACACCTAAAACAGCGATTCCAGCTCCTAAAAGTTTAGCGGCTTCAACGTCCATTTTATATTCTCCTTTTAAAATGATTAAAAATTAATGCAAATGTATTGCATCATTTATATATAAACAAGTTAATATTGCAAAAACATATGCTTGTAAAAAAGCAATAACTATTTCAAGCCCAGTAAGAGCAATTAAAAAAGCAACTGGTAGTATTCCACCAATTAAAAAAGTATTTGCACCTAGAACAAAAACAAAGCCTCCAATGACTTTTAACAAAGTGTGGCCTGCCATCATATTTGCAAAAAGTCTAACTGACAAGCTTATAGGCCTTGAAATATAAGAAATAATTTCTATCGGGATTAGTAAAATAAGCATTAATTTTGGAACACCAGGAGGTGCAAAAAAAGCTAAAAATTTTAGAATACCGTGTTTATAAATAGCTATAAGGGTCACAGCAATAAATATGAAAAATGAGATTGCAAATGTTACTATTATGTGACTTGTCCATGTGAAACTAAAAGGTAACATTCCAATCAAATTACCTATTAAAATGAAAAAAAATAACGTAAAAACAAATGGCATATATTTTATACCTTCTTTTCCTATATTGTCATTAATCATACCTGAGATAAATTCATAACTTAATTCCACAAGTGATTGAATTTTATCAGGAATTATATGAGCTTTTTTGATTCCAAGATATAAGAATGATATTACAGTTAGCAGTGATAAAATCATGGTTAATGACGAGTTCGTGAATGAAACATCATAATCAAACAAATTAAGTGGTATTATTGTTTTAATTTCAAATTGTGCTAGCGGACTTGCCATTTACTTACCTATGGTTATTTTTCTTCTCTAAATTTAAAATTAAACGATATATATTGAAAAAGCCTGCTGCAATACCTAAAATAAAAAAAATTAAAAAAAAAATTGGTTTAGTATTGAAAAGTTTGTCAATTCCCAGTCCAATTAATATGCCTACTATGATTGAAACAACTAGATCTAATGAAATCTTTAATCCCAAACCAAAAGCATTATTATTTTTAATATGTTTAAGATTACTTTTTTTATTATTTTCAAAAGCTTCTAATTTTTGTTTAAATTCTTGAATTTTTTTATTCATTAAATTGCCTCTTTCAATAGGTTAGAGTCAAAATTTACAGAAACAATATCTGATATTCCCTTTTGTCCCATAGTTACTCCATAAATTCTATCAACCTTGGTCATGGTTATTTTATGGTGCGTTACTATGAGAAATTTTGTTTTTGTTTTTCCTTTTACTTCATCCAATATTTGACAAAATTTTTCTACATTTACGTCATCTAATGCTGCATCTACTTCGTCCAAAACACATAATGGCGAAGGATTTATTAGAAATATAGAAAAAATGAGTGATACAGCTGTTAATGTCTTCTCGCCTCCTGACAGCAGATTAATATTTGTTAGTTTTTTACCTGGAGGTTTTGCAAAAATTTCCAATCCAGTTTGTAATGGATCATCTGAATTTACAAGTTCGAGGCTAGCTTTACCACCATCAAATAATTTTTCAAAAATTTCAGAGAAATTTTTATTTACTAATTTAAATGCTTGTATCAGCTTTCTTTTTCCCTGATCATTAATCTGATTAATTGCTATTCGAAGCTTTTTTATAGCCAGAAGCAAATCATTTTTTTCTAATTCTAAACTATCTAGTTCTTCTGAGATCTCTTTTTCTTCAATCTTAGCTCTTAAATTTACTGGACCCATTTGTTCTCTCTGAAAAATAAGTTTTTCCAAAGATTTTTTTAAACTATCATTTTCTATTTGATTTGAGCTTCCAATATTCATCTTATTACAGATTTCATCCGGTTGACACTTAAACCTCTGAAAAATAATTTCTTCAAGATCTTTTTTTTTGTCTTTTAGATGAATAATATTTTCTTCATTTCTTATAAAATTTTCTTTCAGATTTTCCTTGATATTTGTTTGTTTTTTTATTTTATCAGTTATTTTTTGTAAATTTTCTTTATTTATTTCATTTACCTTATAGTTTTGTGCAATTTCCCTGTCTAGATCAATTATTGAACTCTCAAGAGAAGAAATTTTCTTATTCAAAATTTCAGGAGAGCTACTGATATCTTTTTCCTGTATTGAATACTTTTCCTTTCTAAGTTCAAAACTTTTTATTTGTCTAAGAGACTCATTTTTTCTCTTTTCATTTTGTTCAAGATCATTGTGTAAATATTTATAGTTTATTTCATGTGCGAGAACCTTTTCATTTAGTTCATTTATTTTTCTTCGTTTAAGTGAAATTTGCTTTTTTATTTCATTAACCAAACTTTGGGTCACACTCTTATTTATCATAGGTTTACTTTTCAGCTGCTCGTCATTTATTTTCTGTGCAGTAGCTACTTTATTTAACTCTTCTTGAATTGAATCTTTTTCTTTATTTAAGAAAATAATTTTTTCATTAAGCCTTTCAATATTATTTCGTATTTCAACATTTTTTTCATTATTTTCAGCAAATTTTTGAGCATTAATACTAAGATTTTTATATGACTCTTCGATTTGACTATTATTCATTAACATTTCTTTACTTATAAATTTCTCTGATTCTTCTTCTTTTTTCTTTTCAGCAATTATTTTTTCAAGATCCTTTTCTAATTTTTTAATTTTTGGCTCTAATTCAGACATTCTAGCTTTATAATGAAACCACTTTTTATTTTCTTTGATTTTTTCTGAAACGAAACCGTCCCATCTCCATAGTGATCCTTCTTTACTAACAATTAATTGACCAAACTTTAATTTTTTTTGGTTCTCAAAACCTTCTTTATCATTATTTACAACCATTATTTGTGATAGAATTGGAACGAGAGATTTTGGTGCAGTGACGTAATTTCCTAATTTATTATTGATTTCTGGTGTTTCCTCAACATCTAAACTAACCCATCTTTTTTTTGAATTATCTAATTCAGCATTTAATTCTTCTTTTAATGAAGAATAAACAGCATCTTCAAAGCCTTTTTCAATCTTTAACAAATTAAATATAGAATCTGATGAGAGGTTTACATCTTTAATAAGATTTTTGAGTGTATTTATTTCTGAAATATCTTTAGTCAAATCTCTTGAAATGTCATTAATTTCAGTGGTATATTTTGATATTTTTTCGTGTAATTTTTTTTTTTTTACATTAATGATACTATTTTTTCTTTTAAGATTATAAATTTTCTCTTCTAATTTTCTCTTCTGGTTTTCTGAATCTTTAGCATTTTTATTAGAGAGTGATCTAGATGTTTCTGTATGATCATATTTTGCCTTTTTAATTTGGTCCTCTAATTCACTTTTCTTATTTGATAGATAGTCTTTTGACTCTTTAAGATTATCAAATTTAAACTCTTCTCCGAGAAGTAGTTGTTTTTCATTCGCAAGAGTAGATTCGGAATCTTTTAACTTTTCTTGAAGCTGAAACTCCTCGGTTTTTTCTATTTTTAGTTGATTATTTATTTGTTCAATATTACTGGAATTATAGATTTTTTTTCTTATGTCAGTTATATTT
>JAOOJU010000071.1 GCA_028407765.1 Rickettsiales bacterium | reverse complement strand
GTAATTTTCATTTTCTATTTTCTTTCTCCAAAAACCTTTTAAATCAGCTATCAAGCCATCTTTCTTGAGTAAATTTTTTAAATCTTGAATCTTAAGTTTTTTATAATCACTATGTAAAACTGTAACTATTAAAACGTCATATTTGTGATTAGGAAGTTCTTTATATTCTTTTAGATTTATTGTGTTGAGTTCTTTAGCATCCACTAAATAATCACAAACATCAACCCTGTGTTCAGCTTTTTTAAAATACTTTATCAAATCAAATACTTTCGAATTTCTAGTATCCGGAACATCTTCCTTAAATGTAAGTCCGAGAATTAAAATATTAGATTTTCTTTTGACCCGTTTATTAATTTCAGAAAAAATAAACTTACTCATATAATCGTTAGTTTTTCTTCCAGAAAGAATAACTTCTGGTTTTATACCTAATTCCTTTGCTTTTGAAGCTAAATAAAAAGGATCAACTCCAATACAATGACCTCCAACTAAACCTGGATAAAAAGACAAAAAATTCCATTTAGTTTCAGATGCCTCAAGCACATCAAAAATACTAATCTTTAACTTTTGAGCAATCTTTGTTATCTCATTTATAAAAGCGATGTTAATATCTCTTTGTGAATTTTCTATGACTTTAGATGCTTCAGCAACTTTTATATTTTTCGCAATAAAAATGTTTCCAGATGTAAGTTTCGAGTAAATCTGTTTCATGACTTTTGTTACTTCGACTTTCTCAGAGGCTATGACTTTGGTAATTTTCTCAACTGTATGGATCTTGTCTCCCGGATTTATTCTCTCAGGGGAATATCCAAGAAAAAAATCTTTTTCCATAACCATTCCAGATGCCTTTTCGATTGCTTTTCCGCATATGTCTTGAGTTGCTCCAGGATAAACAGTACTTTCGAAAATTATGATGGATCCTTTTTCCATTTTAGAACCAATCATTTTACATGAATTTTTCAGAAATGAAAAATCAGGTTTATTCGATTTAGTTACTGGCGTTGGAACTGTAACAATAAAGATATTACATTTCGATAAATATTTTGATTTTGAAGTAATTTCCAAATTATTATTAATAGATCTATTCAAATTTACTTTACTAATCTCATAAGTTGAGTCATAACCAGACCTCAGTTGATCAATCCTTTTTTGATTTATATCAAATCCAAGTACTTTGAAAGACTTTGACAAAGCTACAGCCAAAGGAAGTCCAACATAACCTAAACCTATAATGGCAATCTTATTAATTTTCATGTATTATTCTTCTCATCTTAAATTTAATGTACAAGTAAAAATATCATGGACATTTTTTTAAATTTATTCTTCCCTCTTTTGATAACGGGTTTTGTTTACATTTCATTAAAACCTTTGATTATATATTTAACAAAAAAAAAGATTATGGATATGCCAAAAAAAAGAAGCAATCATCAAATTCCAAAGCCTAAAGGTGCAGGGTTAATCATAATCCCAACAGTAATTGTTTCAATAGTTTTTTTAATTTACTTTGATTTGATTAATCAAAAGCCTTGGTTCTTAATCTGTTCCTTAGCTTTTATATTATGGATTACATCTATATTTGATGATTTTTATAATTTACCTTCTGTTCTAAGATTATTTATTCAGGGATTATGCGTTTTAGTTTCTATTCAATATTTTAACAATGAAATTTCAGAATTAGCATACAACTACTTTGATATGACTAATTTTAAAATAAGCGAAAAATTTGTCATTTTTCTTCTTAAATCACTTATTTTTTTTTATTGGTTATGGCTTATAAATTTATTTAATTTTATGGATGGTATGGATGGCATAACAGGATCTCAAGTATGCACTTTTAGCATGGGCATTATTATTTTATCAATCTTTGGTTCTTTACCGAATGAAAATGCATATATTGGTATAGTATTTTTCTCATCTTTTTTAGGTTTCTTATTTTGGAATAAACCACCAGCGAAAATTTTTTTAGGTGATTCTGGGTCTATACCGATAGGTTTTTTAATATCATCTATAATTATTTTAAGTCTAATTAAGCAACAAAATTATATTCCTATCATGATGCTTATTCTTGTTCATTTTATGGATTCAACACTCACTATATGTATGAGAGCCTTTAATCGTAGAAATATTTTTGAAGCCCATAGTGACCATTTTTATCAAAGAAAAATTAGATCTGGTTTATCTCATGAGAAAGTTCTAGAAAAAATAAATATTGTTAATTTAGCTTTATTATTTTTTTCTATATTATATCTTCATTTAGGTATTCTTTGTCTAGTCTTCTCAATATTATTGGTTTTTAAACTTTTGCATTGGTTAAATAGTAAGAATGAAGAGTATAAATAAGAAAACACTTTTAACAATATCTCATGATTTCATTGTTTTATTGTTATCCTTTATTTTTGCTATTTGGTTGCGGCTTGAAAAAGAGGAAATTAAATTACTCCTAGTTTTCCTTGATCATAAAATTTGGCTATATTTAATAATTTTTCCTGTTTCAACTATATATCTTTTTAAAAGGTTTGGTCTTTATCAAGGTATGTGGAAATATGCTTCAATCCAAGAAATTATTTCGATCTTCAAAGGTCTAATTATTTCATCATTATTTTTATTAGCAATATTATTTATCACCATCAGACTTGAATTCATACCAAGATCATTCCCAATTTTACTATTCATTGTTTCAATATTAACTATTTCAGGTCCAAGAATTTTATATAGAATTATTAAGGATAACATTAAAAATAAAAGTTCTATTAAGAAAAAAATTCCAGTAATTATAGTTGGGGAAGATGATACTACTGAATTATTTATCAGAGCAGCAAATAGAGAAAAGACTTCTCCATTTTTAGTAATTGCCATAATTGGTACTAAAAAAAAATCAATTGGTAGAAGTATTCATGGGATACCAATTGTTGAAAATACAGATAACTTAGATAACCTAAAAAGAATAATATCGAAATTTAAAACTATTCCTCATAGAATTATAATAACCGACCATTCTTTATCTAATAAAATAGTTGAAGACCTCTTTGTATTTTCCAAGAAAAATGGACTTGCAATAGGAGAGTTACCTAAAATATCTGATTTAAAGACTGGCTCTGCGAATACTTTTAAAACAAACCCAATAGTAATCGAAGATATATTGGGAAGAGCACAGAGAATTCACGATACAAATGACATTCGCGTATTAAAGAATAAAGTCATTTTAATAACTGGTGCTGGAGGAAGTATTGGTAGTGAACTTTGTTCACAAATTTCCTCAATTCATCCAAAAAAAATAATTCTTATTGAACAAAGCGAATACAATTTATTTAAAATAACTCAAAACCTTAAATTTACTAATTGTCTTTCGATTCTTGCAGATATCAGAGATCATTCTAAAATTGAAAAAATTATTAAAACTGAAAAGCCAGATTTAATATTTCATGCAGCAGCACTAAAACATATAACATTTGTTGAAACCGACCCTCTAGAGGGTTTAAAAACCAACTTTGAATCAACTGTTAACATCATACAGCATTGTATAAAACATAAGGTTCCTCGATTGGTTTTTATCTCAACAGATAAGGCTGTTAAACCAACCAATATTATGGGAGCAACCAAAAGGCTCTGTGAAAAGTATATACAAATGGTTGGTAAAAATTCACAAACACATTTTGATATTGTAAGGTTTGGAAATGTATTAGGGTCTACTGGATCGGTTGTTCCCATATTTCAAAAACAGATTAATGATGGAGGACCAATAACGATTACTCATCCAGAAATTTCTAGGTATTTTATGACAATTAGAGAGGCAGTTGAATTAGTTC
>JAOOJU010000070.1 GCA_028407765.1 Rickettsiales bacterium | reverse complement strand
TCTCCGCTCAAGCTTACTTCGCAAAGAAAAAAATTAGTAAAAATAATATTTGAAAATGGCGATAAACATTATACAGCCGAAGATGTGTATAGAAAAGCCAAGGATAATAATGTGAAAATTTCTCTTGCCACTGTTTATAATACCCTAAATTCATTCAAAAAATGTGGAATATTAAATATTGTTAAGACTTCATCAGATAAAATTTATTTTGATACAAATTTAAAAGAACATCATCATTTTTTTTGTAAACAAACTGGAGAACTCATTGATATTAAATCCTCAAAGATTCTAATAAGTAAATTGCCTAAAACTCCTGATGGAAAGAAAATAAGCAGTGTCAATGTTATCATAGATATTGATAATAATAGTATTTAGAATTATTCTAAATTTTATATTGACTTTAACATTTCAATAGTTAAATATTTATTTAATACATACATTAAATCAATTGTATGAATATGTGTGTATAATTTTTAGTTAAGTGTTTTAAGCGGGGAGATACTGAAAGTTGCTAATTAGAAATTATAAAATTAGAAGACTTATTAATTATCCAATAAAAGCACTCTAAATAAACAAACTTTAAAAAAAGAAAGGTTCTTTGATATGGATGATATTAGTAAATGCCCTGTAATGCACGGTTCAGTGACTAAAATAAAAGGTGAAAGTACTTCAAACAAAGATTGGTGGCCGAATCAAATAAATCTCGGTATCCTTCACCAAAATGATAAAAGATCAAACCCAATGGAAGAGAGTTTTGATTACAGGTCAGAATTTAAAAAACTTGATTTTTTTTCTCTAAAAAAAGATCTCAATGATTTGATGACTGACTCTAAAGATTGGTGGCCTGCAGATTATGGACACTATGGACCTTTTTTCATCCGTTTAACATGGCATGCAGCTGGGACGTATAGAACCTGGGACGGCCGAGGCGGAGGTGCTACCGGAGATCAAAGGTTCGCACCATTAAATAGTTGGCCTGATAATGGAAATCTCGACAAAGCAAGAAGATTACTATGGCCCATAAAAAAAAAATATGGTAAGCAAATTAGTTGGGCTGATCTTTTTATTTTAGCTGGAAATGTTGCCATAGAGTCGATGGGTGGGAAAACATTTGGTTATAGTGGTGGAAGAGTAGATATATGGGCACCACCTGAAGATATTCATTGGGGAAAAGAAAATGAATGGCTTCAAAATAAACGTTACTCCGGAGATAGAGACCTTGAAACACCTTTAGGTGCGGTACAAATGGGTCTTATTTATGTAAATCCTCAAGGACCGGATGGAAATCCTGATCCACTTGCAAGTGCCCGAGATATAAGAGAAACTTTTGCAAGAATGGCAATGAATGATGCAGAGACGGTGGCTTTGACTGCTGGTGGACATACTTTTGGTAAAGCTCATGGTGCTGCTGCAGAGAGTAATGTAGGACCAGAACCTGAAGGAGCACCAATAGAACAGATGGGATTTGGTTGGAAAAATGTTCATGGCGCAGGTATGGGAGGTGATGCCATAACAAGTGGAATTGAAGGTCCTTGGACCGCTAATCCAACTAAATGGGACAATGGCTATTTTGAGCTTTTATTTAAATATGAGTGGGAGCTGGTTAAAAGTCCAGCCGGTGCTTATCAATGGCATCCAATTAATCCAAATGAATCAGATTTGGCTCCGGACTCAGCAGATTCGTCAAAAAAAGTTACCACAATAATGACTACTGCTGATATGGCAATGAGAGTTGATCCAGCTTATAATAAAATATCAAAAAGATTTCATGATAATCCCGATGAGTTTGCAGATACATTCGCTAGAGCTTGGTTTAAGCTACTACATAGAGATATGGGTCCAAAATCACGTTATTTGGGACCTGAAATTCCTAAAGAAGAACTTATTTGGCAAGATCCAATTCCGAAAGGTAATACTAATTTTAATATTAATAGTGCCAAAGAGAAAATTATTAATTCTGGTTTAAGTATTCAAGAATTAGTTGAAACTGCGTGGGCAAGTGCTTCTACTTACCGTGCAACGGATATGA
This sequence comes from Rickettsiales bacterium, assembly GCA_028407765.1. Classification (GTDB taxonomy): domain Bacteria; phylum Pseudomonadota; class Alphaproteobacteria; order Methylaequorales; family Methylaequoraceae; genus TMED211. The sequence goes on along the minus strand of JAOOJU010000070.1, from coordinate 1,845 downwards.
GAGGTGGGGCTAATGGTGGCAGAATTCGCCTTGCACCACAAAAAGATTGGGAAGCAAATAAACCAAAACAGCTTAAGAAAGTATTGGATGTATATCAAAAAATTGCTGAAGAAGTTGATGCAACCATAGCGGATATCATTGTTCTTGGTGGCAATGTTGGTATTGAAAAATCCTCTGGAGAAAAGGTTCCATTTACACCAGGACGAGGAGATTCATCTCAAGAACAAACTGATATTGAATCTTTTAGCGTTCTTGAGCCTCATGCTGACGGTTTTAGGAATTTTCAAAAACAAGAATTTTCTGTTAGCCCTGAAGAAATAATGCTCGATAAATCTCAACTTATGGGACTTACTGCTCCTGAAATGACTGTTTTAGTTGGAGGTTTAAGATCATTAGGAATAAGTAATAATAACAATGGAGTTTTTACTGATGATATAAACATTTTATCAAATGACTTTTTCCAAAATATACTTGATATGGATGTTGAATGGAAACCAATAAGTTCCAACCAATATTCGGGTATCGAAAAATCATCAGGAAAAGAGACTAAAAAAGCTACAAGAATTGATCTGATTTTTGGCTCAAATTCACAACTACGAGCTATTTCTGAAGTGTATGCATGCGATGATTCCAAAGAAAAGTTTATCAAAGATTTCATATCTGCTTGGAATAAAGTTATGAACTTTGATAGGTTTGATCTTGAATAGTTATCCTAGAACGGTTGAGAATAATCTTCTCAACCGTTTTATTTAAATATTAATTTAAAAGTTTATCATTTTTTTTTGTTAGTAATCCACATTGTTTGATATGCATCAAAACTTAGATCAGTTAAATTAGTATTAATTTTTTTTTTTGTAAAAATATCAAACCAAGTGTCAGTTGAAATTAAATTTATATCAAATAAAGGAATCTTCTGTTTATTCTTTGTTAAATTACTGATGCAAAAAATACTTTGGCTTCTGTCAATACTTTGTCTCCAAAGCCCAAAAAAATTATCACCTAATTGTAATGTGAATTGTGTAGCGTTAGGGTGAAAAGCCGGTTGTTTTTTTCTTAAAATTATAATTCTATTCAAAAGATCATATATTTCATAATTAACCGAAGATTTATTTTTTAGCAAACAAATAATTTCTTCATATTCCCAGTTTTTTCTATTGATTGCTCTATTTATTCCTGTTTCCCTAACTTTTTCTAGGTCATTATTAGAGCCAATCAAGTTTTGAATATAAACTGCAGGTATACCCTCAAAGGCGAACATAATAATATGAGCAAGAGCAAATCTTTTGATTCCAAAATTATCTTTATCAAAATAAGAGTTTTTAAGGGCATCATATAAAGTTATATTTACTTCATAAACTGTTTTTTTTCCTCCATTACTCCTGTAAGAAAGTAAACCTCCCTCACCTTTTAGAAAATCTAGGTATTTCGTTATCTCATCATTTGGTAAAATTCCTTCAACAGGACGCATACCTATACCATCATGAGAAGAGAGAAAATTAAGATAAGCATTATTTTCTTGAGCCGGCGGCATACTTCTAGACCATTTTTTTAGATAAAAACTATTTCCAGAAATTATGGCATTTATCAAAAGTGGTGCCAAAGTAAAATTATAAATACAGTGAGCTTCATTATTATTTCCAAAATAACTCAAATTTTCATGGCTTGGTATATTTGTTTCTGTTATCAATAAAATATCACTGTAAAAATATTCAATAACAAAACGTAGAAATCTTATAATTTCGTGAGTTTGTGGTAGATTAATACATCTTGTTCCTAATTCCTTCCATAGAAAAGCAACGGCATCCAGTCTTATGGCTTTTATATTTTTATCTAAATAGAATTTTA
>JAOOJU010000007.1 GCA_028407765.1 Rickettsiales bacterium | reverse complement strand
AATTCTATTTTCTCTTCTTCTTTAAGTTTTATTTTATCGATTTCATCATCTTTTTTAATTAGACCATCTAATTTATTCTTTATCTCTGTAAAATTTTTTTTGGAATTAGTAAACTCAGTATCAAGAATTTTCCAGTCTTCCCATAATATTGTTGATTCAATTTTTTTAATTTTGTCAGTAATTTGTTGATATTGTTCAGCTTGTCTTACCTGTCTTTTCAAGGACTTTTGCTGCGTTTCTAGGTTACTAAGTGAATCAGATAGTCTCTCAAGATTAGTCTCAGTTGCATTTAATTTTAACTCAGACTCTCTTCTTCTTGTTTGAAGACCCGAAATACCAGCTGCATCTTCAAGAATAACTTTCCTATCTATTGGTTTATGATTTATTACTTGATCAATATTTCCTTGACTAATTATAGAACTCGATCTTGAGCCACTTCCTGAGTCAGAAAACATGACCTGAATATCTTTTGCTCGAACCTCTTTATTATTTATTCGATAAAAAGAACCTATTCCTCTTTCAATACTTCTAGAAATAAGAATTTTATCCTCACCCAGAATCTTATAACCACCGTTTTCTTCACTAGCCTCTAGTTCTATTGATACTTCAGCATAATTTTTAGCTGGAATTTTATCAGTTCCACTAAATATTACTTCATCCATTGAATTTGATCTTAGACTTTTAGATGACGATTCGCCCATAACCCATCTAATAGCTTCAAAGATATTAGATTTTCCACACCCATTTGGACCAACAATTCCAGTAACTCCTTCGCTTATGTCAAACTCGCATGGGAATGCGAATGATTTAAAACCAGATATTTTTAATTTTTTAACTTTGAACAATTTTATAAACTAATCAAGTAGTGATTTTATTTTAGACTCAAGTGCTTCAATTGTTAGGTCACCTTTATACTTCACTCCATCAAGATATATTGTTGGTGTGGCAGTTATATCAAATTTTTTTGATGATTTAAGCCTATCTTTTAATATGCCATCTTCTATTGATTTATTACCAATACAAACTTTAAGTTCCTCATCCTTGAGTCCACCAAATTTTGATATTTTTAAGAGTGCTTTGAAAGGGTCTTTAGTTCTCGTCCAGTCTTTTTGTTTCTTGTAAAAAACATCCAAGTAATTAAAATAATTTTTATTACCTGAGCATCTAGCTATTTGAGCGGCTTTTAAAGCAAATTTATCCAATGGGAAGTCTTTATAGGTAAAATGAATGAGTCCTTTATCAATATATTTTTCTTTAATTATGGGCATGACTTCAATATGGAATCTTGCACAATGTCCGCAGGTTAAGGATGCAAATTCTTTCATTTTAATTTTTGCATCTTTAGCTCCAATTGTCTTTTCTGACAGTGCTTCTATTGTATCAACCATTTTAGATTTAGTAGTCCCAGAGAATAAGAATACTAATAAAATGATTCCTAGAAATGAAAAGTTTTTTATTTTTTTATTTTGCATAATATAAATTTCTTATTTCATTTTTTTTTTAAACTTGACTTGATTAATGTAGTCAAACTGAAAAAAATTGTTAATCTTTTTTTGTATTCTATATGAATTATGAGAAATTTCTAGGGCATTATTTGAGTTCACAATAATTTCGAGTATATTTTTATTATTAATTTGGTATATTTTTGAAGGTTGAGTATCTCTTGATAGTTCTGACCCCATAATTTTTTCCCAATTATTATTTATTTCAAATAAATTACTAGAAATTTTTTTTGTAATTGGCTTTAATACTTTAGGTAATAAGGCTGATATGGACAGTGGGTCTTGGATATTTTTCTTCATGGATATTAATCAATATAACAATATTAACAAAATTAATCTAACTACTGAAGTAAAAAAACTTTGGGTAGTAAAGGTAATTGAATGGTACAAAAAAAATAAAAGAGATTTAGTTTGGAGAAATAAAGAAAATCAAAACTTTTATAGTATTTGGTTAAGTGAAGTTATGCTTCAACAAACTAATGTTAGTACTGTTGAAAACTATTTTATTGAGTTTAAAAAAAAATGGCCAGATTTAGATTCTTTCTTAGATGCAGACCTAGAAGAAATTCTTTTTATATGGCAAGGAATGGGATATTATGGAAGAGCAAAAAATATTTTTAAGACCCTGCAAATATTAAGAAAAAAGAAAAATCCCGAATCTCTTAGTCACGAAGAACTTTTAAAACTTCCAGGTATCGGTGCTTATACGGCTGCCTCAATTTCTGCAATTTTAAATGATGATAATTATGCTGTAGTTGATGGAAATATTAAAAGAATTATTTCCAGATGTTTTAAAATTAATTATGAAGAAAAAGATGGAATGAAATTTTTGAATTTAAAAGCTCAAGAATTAACTCCAAAAAAAGGAAATAGGTATTATTGTCAAAGTTTAATGGATATAGGGTCAACAATTTGTAAACCTACTAACCCTAAATGTACAATCTGTCCACTGGCAACTTTTTGCGATTTCTTTATTAATTCAAGAAAAGAAGTTAAGTTATCAAAAGTTCCTAAAAAATTAAAAATTGGCACCACATTCATTTTTATGAATAGAGATAATTTTTTTTTAGAAAAATCTGAGGATAAACTACTAAATGGTCTTATTAGATTTCCTTTGTCTGAGCTTTTTATTGTTAATAATAATAAGAAAATAAAAAGTAAAAGAAAAGATCTTATTATCAATGAACTAAAAAACATAAAAAATGTGAAGGATTATGAAGAATTAGGTGAAATAAATCATAAATTTACTGGATTTGATTTAAATCTTAATATTGTTAGAGTATTATTAAGTAATAAATATGTGAAATATAATGGAATTTGGTTGGATGAAAAGAATATATATAGGTATCCGTTATCAAAATTAATGGTTAAGATATTGGGAGAGGTTTTAAAATAAAATGTTTGGAATTAGAAGGATTGGTTTTATTCCAATAGTAATTTTTTTATTGAACTATTTTGACATAGCTGCACTTGAGAACGACCATGAAAAAGCTATAGAGGCTGTTAAGAGTGGTGAGATCTTGCCATTGGATCAAATATTACTATCAATTAAAGGTAATTATGAAGGCAGAGTATTAGCAATTAACCTTAAAGATAATGAGCAGGGTTTGTTTGGATGGGTTTATGATATTAGAATGATAAATTCTGAGAATAGAGTTATTAATCTGAGAGTTGATGCTGGGACCTCCACAGTATTAATGGTTGAATAGGTATATAAAGATGAGAATTTTATTAGTCGAAGATGATCCAGTTCTTTCTAAACAAGTTAAAAGCTCGCTTGAAGACAATGGCTATTCAGTTGATTCTGCATTTGATGGAGAAGAAGGCCATTACCTTGGTGATACCGAACCATATGATGCAATAATTCTCGATCTAGGTTTGCCAAAAATAGACGGAATAACTGTACTTGAGAAATGGAGAAAAGATAGTAAGAAGCACCCAGTATTAATCCTAACAGCAAGAGATAGATGGAGCGAAAAAGTTGCAGGTTTTGATGCAGGAGCAGATGATTACCTTACAAAACCTTTTCAAATGGAAGAGCTACTAGCGAGACTAAGAGCTTTGATTCGAAGATCAGCTGGACATGCCTCGTCTGATATAGAGTGTGGTCCACTAAAAATTGATACCAAATCGAATAAAGTTTTTATAAATGGAACAAAATTAAAACTCACTTCTCATGAATATAAAATTATTGAATATTTTTTGCATCATCAGGATAAGGTTATTTCCAGGACAGAACTAACAGAACACATATATGACCAAGATTTTGACAGAGATTCTAACACAATAGAAGTTTTTATTGGGAGACTTAGAAAGAAATTAGGGCAAAACCTCATAAAAACAGAGAGAGGTTCTGGTTATAGATTATCATTAGATGAGTAAAGATGAACTATATTAACTCATTAGCCCTTAGATTATTTTTAAGTGCTTCGGTGTGGGTCTTGCTGACTTTATTTAGTGGAGGACTTCTTTTATCAGATTTATTTAGAGAATCAGTAGAAAAATCGTTTGAAGACAAACTAAACTTGTTTATGGAAACCTTAATTGGTGCTAGTAAAATTGATTCAACAGATAGTATAACTGTAGTGAATCCTCTGGGCGATCCAAGATTTTTTCAACCATATTCAGGATGGTATTATCAAATAAACTCAGGTTCAAAGACTTTAGTGCGTTCTCGTTCAATGTGGGACCAAGTTTTAACATTAGATAAAAGATTAATCGGAGGGAGAGCACAATTTGTTGGTTCAAATTTAAAAAACAACAAAAATAAAAACGCAATTCAGTCCAAAAAACTCATAATTCTTCAAAGAGAAATATCATTTCCTGGATTTGATGGTCCATTAACTTTTATGGTTAGTGGAGATACAATAGAATTTGAAAAAAATATTTTGCAATTTAACAATATTTTAATTTCTTCTCTAGTTGTTTTAGGCTTTGGTTTATTGTTATCAGTTTTTCTACAAGTTAAATACGGTCTTCTTCCTCTAAAAAAAATTAAAAACTCATTATTTAAAATTAGAAATGGAGATGCAACTAAGTTGGAAGAAACTTATCCAGTTGAAGTTTCTCCATTAGCTAAAGAAATAAATATTTTGCTTGATCATAACGAAAGGATTGTAGAAAGAGCTAAAACACATGTGGGTAACTTAGCTCATGCCTTGAAAACACCACTAGCTATTATAAGTAATCATACTGACAAAACACAGGATAAACTGCTTAGAAATCAAATTAATTATATTAAAAAGAATATTGATAGATATTTAAATAAGGCGCGATCTTCTTCATCAACAAAAGTTAAAAAAAGAAAGGTTGATGTAGATATTGTTGCAAAAAAAATTATCAATATTTTTAAGAAGATAAATCCACATCTTCAAATTAATCTAATGATTATTAACAAAAAACTTATAATCCCAGGAAATGTTGATGATCTCGAAGAGATACTTGGGAATCTTTTAGAAAATGCCTGTAAATGGACAAAATCTATTGTTGAATTAAAAATATATCAGTGTTCTGAAAATGAGATTAAGTTTACTATTTCAGATGATGGTCTTGGATTACCAATAAAAAAAAGAAAAGAGGTTTTTGCAAGAGGGTTTAGATTAGACGAACAAACCCCCGGGACAGGACTTGGCTTAAATATTGTGAAAGATACGGTCAATCAATATTACGGAGAAGTCTGGCTATCAGAGTCAATATTCGGTGGTTTAGAAGTAAACGTAGTTTTACCAATTTCAATTTAGGATCAAATATGTTTCATTGGGGAAAAACTTAATCTATGAATAGTTGTCAATCCATTTTTTTTAATAGCATGATTATGAGCTTTAGTTCCGTAACCCATATTATTTTCCCAATCATAACCTGGATATAACTTAGAATAATTTACCATAATCCTATCCCTATATTCTTTTGCCAAAATTGAAGCTGATGCAACAGTTATTGATAATTCATCTCCTTTAATAATAAATTCAGTTTTATCATTTAAAAAGAAAAATTCAGGGCCATCGACTTTTATCTTATTTCTTAAATTTGCAAAAGGTTTATAAGCTCTCATAATTGCTATTCTTGTAGCGACTAAAATATTTGTAGAATCTATTTCTTTCGGTTCGGTAATTCCAAAGGAGAAGGTTGAGTTATTTTTAATAATTATTTCTAACTCTTTTCTTTTTTTTCTTGATAGTTTTTTTGAATCATTTATCTGATGTAATTTAGAATTAATTAAAATTGATTTTTTTAATAAAATAGCACAAGCGACCACCGGACCACTCCATGCGCCCCTGCCAACCTCGTCAATTCCAATAATTTTTTTATTGATATCTTCAAAATCATTGATACTCATTTTTCTTGTAACCTTGGAATTAATTCAATGAGATTACAAGGTTTAAATCTATTATCTAATTGAAACTTCAATATATTTTCCCATGCATCGATACATGCTGAAGGTGAACCAGGTATTGCAAATATAAAAGTACCATTCGCAATTCCTGCAAGTGCCCTCGATTGAAGAGATGAAGCGCCTATTTTTTTGTAACTTATCATTCTAAATAATTCTCCAAAACCTTCTATTTCTTTTTCAATTATATTTTTCACAGCTTCAGGTGTTGAATCTCTTCCTGTTAAACCAGTCCCACCGGTAGTAATAATGACATTAATTAAATCATTTTTAATTTGGTTTAAAAGAAATAACTCTATTTCTTTAATTTCATCGGGAATAATCTCTCTAATAATAACTTCATGACCACTCTTATTTATCTTTTCATTAAGAATATCTCCTGATTTGTCAGTATTTTTTTTTCTTGTGTCAGAAATGGTTGCGATTGCAAATTTCACAGGTATGAAATCTTTAGTAATATCTATGTTTTTCATTTTTTATTATCTCTGAAATTGTTGTTAAATCAAACCAAGTTCTTTTTTTTTCTATTGGGTTATTAATTAAAAAAGAAGGATGAAATATCACATGAGTTTTAATTCTTTTTTCCTTAGTTTTATAAAAGAATTCTCTTCCTCTAAGTTTTGTAACTCCTTCGTTACAATTTAGTATTGAATTTGATGCAATTCCACCAACTAAGACTATTAATTCTGGCTGTATTATGTCTATGTGTTCCTTAGTAAAAGGTAAACATATTTTTATCTCTTCTTTACTTGGGACTCTATTACCAGGAGGTCTCCAGAATATCAGATTTGAGAAATAACAATTTTTCTTATTTAAGCCTATATAACTTAACATTAAACTGAGTAATTTTCCTTCTTTTCCTGAAAAAGGTATTCCGCATCTGTCTTCTTCACTTCCGGGAGCATCACTAATAAACATAATTTTTGAATTAATATTACCATCTGAAAAAACAAAATTCGTGGCAGTTTCTTTGATTGAAAGAGCTTGTCGATTAATCTTTTTTTTTAAGATCTCCAGTTTTTTTTCTTTTTCTGATTCAATTATTTTTTCTTTTACTTTTTGTTCTTGATTTTCAAAATCTGTGTTATTTTTCTTAATTAAGGATTCATTTTCCCTAAATTTACCAATCCCTTCTGAAATTTCTTTGAATTTAACCGTTGGAGTTTTATTTATCAAATCATTAATACCAATTTGATTGCAAAAATCCATAAAAGACTTTGTGTTTTTGATTATCATCTCATATATATAAATAGTTAATATTATTATACTATTTTTTATAGTTCTTTGCCAAGGAAGTTAGTTTTATGAATAGAGAAAAAATGGAATACGATCTTGTCATAGTTGGAGCAGGTCCATCTGGTCTGTCGGCAGCAATTGAATTTAGAAAACTATGTCAAAAAAATAACTTAAACTATAGTGTATGTGTCGTCGAAAAAGGATCACAGGTAGGATCACATATATTGTCAGGAGCAGTTCTTGAGACCAAAGCATTAGATGAATTAATTCCAGATTGGAAAGAAAAAAATTCTCCAATTAAGACTAAAGTAAATAATGAAAAGTTCTTATTTTTGACAAAAAATAATTCATTTAGATTTCCTAATTTTTTGCTCCCAAAAGTGATGCACAATAAAGAAAATTATATAATTTCTTTGGGAAATTTTTGTATATGGTTGGCTGAACAAGCTGAAAACCTTGGAGTAGAAATTTATCCTGGTTTTTCTGCTTCGGAAATCCTTTTTGATGAAAATAAAAATGTTTGCGGAATTGCAACGGGTGATCATGGTATTCTTAAAAACGGAGAAAAAGGAGCAAATTATCAACAAGGAATTGAAATTCACTCAAAATATGTTTTTTTTGCTGAAGGATGCAGAGGTCATTTAGGAAAACAAATAATTAAAAATTTTGGTCTGGATAATAATTCAGAGCATCAAACTTATGGTATAGGGCTCAAGGAATTATGGGAAGTCAGAGAAGAAAACTCTAAACCAGGTCAGGTAATTCACTCAGTGGGATGGCCACTTGAATCGAGTACATACGGTGGTTCTTTCCTCTATCATCTGGATAAGAATCTAGTATCTGTTGGTTTTGTAATTGGTTTAGATTACGAAAACCCTTATTTATCTCCATATGATGAGTTTCAAAGATTTAAGACACATCAAAAGATAAGTTCAATTTTTAAAGGGGGAAGAAGAATTTCATATGGTGCAAGAGCCCTAAATGAGGGAGGCTGGCAGTCTCTACCAGACCTTGTTTTTCCTGGAGGAGCACTAATTGGTTGCGAGGCGGGTACGTTAAATACGCCTAAAATTAAAGGTACACATACCGCCATGAAATCTGGCATGATAGCTGCTAGTTCAGCATTTGAAGCAATAAAAAATAAAAGAAAACATGATTTATTGAATTGTTATCAAAAAAATTTTAGAAACTCTTGGGCAGGAAAAGAGTTGTTTAATGCAAGAAATGTTAGACCTTCATTTAGATGGGGTTTAAGCACAGGTATGCTTCTCACTGGATTTGATCAAATCCTTTTAGGGGGAAAGGCTCCATGGACACTTCATCACCATAAAAAAGACCATCTATCTCTACAAGAAAAGTCAAAAGTTAAAAGAATAGATTATCCGAAGCCAGATGGAGTTCTGACTTTTGATAAACTTACTAATGTGGCGTTTACTTCAACTTATCATGAAGAAGATCAGCCGTGCCATTTGAAGCTTAGTGATGCAAATATGCCGATTAGTTATAATAATCAATATTTTGATTCACCTGAACAGCGATATTGTCCTGCGGGAGTATACGAGGTCATTAACAAAGATAATGAATTAAAGTTACAAATTAATGCACAAAACTGCATTCATTGTAAAACTTGTGATATTAAAGATCCTAATCAAAATATAACTTGGGTAACACCTGAGGGAGGTGGGGGTCCTAGTTATACAAATATGTAGATACATGAGGAAATTTTCCTTAATTATTTTTATTTTTGCATTAATTCCCAATTTATCTTTATCTATAAAAAAAGATAAATACCCATCAGTAGAAAGTTTCAATGTTGAATCAGGAAACTATCTATCATGGTATTTTGCTGAAAAGACAAGTGATACAAATTATTCGTTGAAATTCTTGAAAGAATTTAAAAGTCTGATTAATAATAATGAGTTAATCAAAAAAGCGTTTTTTACTTCACTTCTATACAATGACTATGATTTATCACTGGAGTTTGCAAAAAAATTCATATCCTTTGAACCCTCAAATTTTTTTACAAACCTAGTTCTTTCCACAGACGCATATATTAATGGAGATTATAATAAAGCAGAGAGTTTTTTAAGTAATATAAAAACATATGAAATTGATGAAAGATTTATTCAAGTAATACATAGCTGGATAAAAGCAACTCAAGGAAATACAAAAAAAGCTGTGGAGTTTTTTGATGAGGAAAATAACAATTCCTGTATTCCATTACATTGTCTTCATAAAGCACTAATTTTTGATATTATTGATAAAGACAAATTAGAAGCAAAAAAAAACTATGAATTTTTATCAGAAAGTGATTTGAAATCCTATCGAGTATTAGAAATATTGTTAGATTTTTATATCAGAAATAACAATAAAGATTCAGCTCAACAAATATTTAATTTATTAAATAAAAGCGATTTTAATGTTGGAGATGTCGATTTTATTGATGTTAATTTAGAAATATTTAGTCCTTTAAGAAAACCTTCTGATGGTCTTGCTGAGGCATATTTTAATATTTCTGGTTGGTTTTATGAAAATCGATTGTATAGATTTTCTGCTTACTTTGCAATTATAGGCTTAAAACTGAGGCCTGATCATGAGCCGTTAAACTATTTGCTTTTAAATATATATCGGAAGTTAAATTTAGATAATTTAGTTATTGAGTCTTCCAAGAATATTAAAGAAGATAATCTTTATTATTTAAAAAGTTCAAAAGTGGTTATTGAGTCCCTGAATATTTTAGAAAAAAATGAGAAAATTAAACAATATGTGAAAAAATTAATTATCAAATTTCCTGAAAACAATGAGCTGAAACTAATTTTAGCAGATAATTTAAGACAAACAGGTTATCATAAAGAATCAATAAAATTTTATAGTGATATTATCAGTAATATTAAAGTATATAAGTTAGATCACTGGAGTATTTTTTATGCAAGAGGAATATCTTATGAGAGATTAAAAGATTGGGAGCGTTCAGATAAAGATTTATTGAGGGCTTTGGAGTTAAAACCAAATTCGGCTTATGTTATGAATTATCTTGGTTACAGCTGGCTGGAGAGAAATGTTAAATTGAATCAAGCATTAGAACTTATTATATCTGCAAATAAGCTAGAACCTGAAGATGCATTTATAACTGATTCTTTGGGATGGGCTTATTATCTTTTAGGTTATTATAAAGACTCTATAACTATTCTTGAAAAAGCAATTTCAATTCTTCCTTTTGACCCAACATTAAATGACCATCTTGGAGATGCTTACTGGAAAGTTGGTAGAAAAAAAGAAGCTTACTCACAATGGAAAAAAGTATTAGTTTATGACCCAGAATTTGAAAAAAGAAAAATAGTTAGACACAAAATTACTTTTGGACTATGAAAAATAAGGATTTGAAAGAGTATTTATTATTTTCTCCGGCAAAAATAAACCTTTTCTTAGAGATCTTGTCAAAAAGGAATGATGGTTTTCACAATTTAAATAGCCTGATGTGTCTATGCAATATAGGAGATAATATTAAAATATCTTTTTCTGATAGATACTCTTTAGATATAACAGGTTCGTTTTCTAACGATTTGAAGGTAGATGATAATATAATTACCCAGACCATAAGGAGATTAGAAATATTCTGCAAGAGGAAATTTAATGTATCAATTATTTTAGAAAAAAATTTACCTATTAGTTCAGGTCTTGGAGGAGGATCATCTAATGCTGCAACAGTAGTTAGAGGGATAATGAAAATTTTTAATTTAAATATTAAAAAAGTAGATCTTGATAAACTTTTGATTTCAATTGGTTCTGACGTACCTTTTTGTTATTATGGAAAGCCATCCTTAGTAGGTGGAATTGGAGAGGAGATTATGCCTGTAGAGCATTTGGGGAGTTTAAAAGTACTATTGGTTAATCCTCTTATCGAAATTTCAACAAAGAGTATTTTTAACAGAATTAAAAGCTTTAATACTAACCCCACCAAATTTCCTTGCGGAAAGATTAATAAAAAGGAATTTATCAATATTCTTAATGAATCAAGTAATGACCTTCAAAATATTGTTATAAAAAATAGCCCTGAAGTTAATGAAATTATTCATTTTTTTAAAAATGAGACACAATGTATTTTTTATAGGATGACTGGTTCAGGTGCAACATGCTTTGGTATTTTTGAAACTAATTTTCATATAAAGGAGGCAGAGCAGAAATTTAAAGAAAAAAATAATGATTGGTGGATTAGTTCTGGCACCACCTTAAATTACATATGACTTGTTTAGTAAAAAAAAAATGTTTATGTTTTAATTTATTTAATTGGGGTGTGGCCAAGTGGTAAGGCACCGGTTTTTGGTATCGGTATCGCAGGTTCGAATCCTGCCACCCCAGCCATATTATTATGAATAAAGAACTAGTTATTTCATTACAAGATTGTTCTTTTAGTTACACCAAAATACCAATCTTAAAGAATTTAAATTTGTCAATTCATAGATCAGATAGAGTTGCATTAATCGGTAAAAATGGTGTTGGTAAATCTACTTTGATGGAAATTTTATCAAAAGAAAAAATACCTGAAACTGGAGAAATGTGGTTTCATCCAAAAATTACATTTGGTTTTCTGAAACAAAAAAATTTTTTTAACAAAAAACAGACTGTAGAAGAATATATTAAAAGTGAGATTGAAGATAAGAGCCATTTAGATATTACTTATAAAATTGATAAACTAAGTAAAAATTTAAAAATTGATAAATATCAACAACTCAATCAATTGTCTGGTGGAGGTATTAGAAAAATATCTTTGGCTTCAGTTATAATTAAGGAACCTGATGTATTGTTTCTGGATGAACCTACCAACCATCTTGATATAGAATCAATTGATTGGTTAGAGGATTACTTAAAAAATCAATATAATGGATCTGTGTTAGTAGTTAGTCATGACAGAAAATTTTTAAGTAATATTACAAATAAAGTATTCTGGATGGACAGAGGTTCTATAAAGGTATCGCCTCGTGGATTTATATCTTTTAGCGAATGGTCAGAAAAATTAATTGAACATGAAAAAAGAGAATTAAAAAATAAGAATAATTTGCTAAAGCAAGAGCTTGAATGGTTATCAAAAGGGATTAAGGCAAGGAGAAAAAGAAATGAAAGAAGAAAAGAAAACGTTAAGTTATTAGAAAAAGATTTCAAGAAACAAAAATCTGAATTTATTAGAGCTATCTCTAAAGTTAAGTTTAATCAAATGGAATTTGATGAGATTGGTCCAAATGTTATTGCACAGTTTTTTAATGCCTCTAAGAGTTATGAGAATAATAATGAAGATATCATAATACTTAAAAAATTTGATTTTAAAATTACAAGAGGTGAAAAGATTGGTTTGTTGGGAATTAATGGGATTGGAAAGTCAACATTACTCAAGATATTAGTAAAAAAAATAAAACTTGATGAAGGTTCTTTAAAATTAAGAGATAATATTGAATACTCTTATTTTGATCAGCAAAGTGATCAAATAAATTTGGATCTTTCAATAAAAGAAAATCTTATTCCTAGCGGAGGAGATTATTTAGATGTAAATGGACAAAAAAAGCATATTTGTGGTTACCTAAAAAACTTTTTATTTGATCCATCTGACATCAACGATAAAGTCTTCACGTTGTCTGGTGGTCAGAGAAATAGATTACTTTTAGCAAAAATATTAGCTAACCCTAAACAACTTTTAATTCTCGATGAACCTACTAATGACCTTGACCTCGAAACTCTGGATATGTTAATTGATTTTCTAGCTAGCTATAATGGAACTTCAGTTATTGCCTCTCATGATAGAGATTTCCTGGACCAAGTGACCACAAAAAAGCTCTACTTCAAAGGAAAGGGTTTAATTGATATTTCTTTTAAGTCATGTGACGAAATACTCACAAAGAACTCTGATAAAAAGAACAATGAAAATACTAATAACAAAAAAATAAAAAAAAATGATGAGGTTATTGTTAAAAAATTAAAAAAACAAGTTCCAATAGAAAGTAGAATTAAACAAATTATAAAAAAAATTGAAAAAGTAGAAGACCAGATAAGAGAAAATTCAATGTTTCTTGAAGATAAGAATTTATATACAGAGAACCAAGAAAAGTTTTTTGTTACTACAAGAAAAATTGAAGATTTAAATAAACAATTATTAGAACTTGAATCAAGATGGAAAGAATTAGAAGAAGAAAATATCAGTTAATAAATTTTTTATAAAATAATTAAAGTTAAGTTAAAAAATGAAAATTGCAGTTTTAGTAGATTTAGAATATACAGAAAAGGCTGGTGGTCACGTAAAATATTGGTTGAGAATAAGTGAATCTGTAAAAAAAATAAGACTTCCCTTTTTTGTTACAATTTTTTTTTTAGGTAAAGAAAAAAAAGACATCAATATCTCTAAAAACGTTAGATATAAAATACGGAAACCAATACTATCTTCAAGCTTATTAAAAAACATCGGTGTGGATGCAGATATAACTGATTTATTTCCTTTAAATCCTTACTTGTTATTTGAACTTAGGAATTACAATCTAATTCATACAACAGACCAATTTTTTTCTATGTCAAAAACTGCGATGATTGCATCTAGGATCTGGTCAATTCCAATCACTACTTCAATACACACAGATACCCCACCGTATACAAAATATTATGTAGAAAAAGTCATAAAAAAATATTTTCCAATTTTTAATCTCAGTAGATTTGAAATTCCTAATTTTTTTGAAAAGAGGATGTTAAAAAAGGTTTACAAGTATATTCATAAAGTAAACCATGCAATGGTCGCTGATAAAATTTATAGCCCTGAGGTTTTGAAAAAAAAAGCAAAAAATATTAATATTACTAGATTAAATAGAGGAATAGATAAAAAAATTTTTAATATAAAAAATGAAAATAAAAATTATATTTATGATAAGTATAATATACCTAAAACTCACAAAATCCTTTTTTTTAGTGGAAGAATTCACGAGCTAAAGGGTGCTTTACTTTTAGCAAAGATTACAAAAATATTAAACGATCATGGTAATCATGTTACTACACTTATGGCTGGAGAAAATATCCATGGAAAGGCTTGTATTAAGATTTCTCCCAAGAATCTAAATTTAATTGGATATTTAACTCCTCCTGAAATAACTAAACTTTATAGAATATGTGACTTATTTATCTTTCCTTCTCAATTTGAAATTGGTCCTAATGTAGTATTAGAAGCTAAAGCATGCGGAGCTATTTGTATAGTAAGTCCAACCGGTGGAGGAAAAAGAATATATAAAAATGGGTTTGATGGAATAATAATTAACAAATATGAAGCCAAACATTGGGCAAATATTATTGAAGATTTAATTGTTGATAAGAGAAAGCTTTTAATGATGAAGGAGTTTATTGCGAAACAAAAAATTGATTCTTGGAGTGAAATCTTTAATAGAGATATATTTCCTTATTGGCTAAAGTATTTAAAAAGAAATAAATGAAAAATATTTTAATCTTAGCTCCACATCCAGATGACGAAACTGTTGGTCTTTCTGTCTTTATAAAAAGAAAACAAGAAGAGGGTTGTAATTTTTTTATTTTTTTTCTCACAAATGGTGTTGTTTCTAAAAATGAAATGTGGTTTTGGGAAAAAAATAAATATGACATATTTCTTGATAAGAGATTGAATGAAATGAGAGATTCCTTAAACTTTTTTAAAATAAAAGATTATTTTTTACAAAATATTCCTACCAGACACCTAAAAAATTATATTAAGCAAACTTTCATAAAGATCAAAAGTATTATTAAGAATCAGACTATAGATTCCATTTTTGTTCCTGCCTATGAAGGAGGGCATCAGGATCATGACGTTGCTAATTTTATTGCTTCAAAGTTTGTGAAAAAAATAAATGTATTTGAATATTCTGAATATCATAACTATCGTGACAAGATTCATTCGAATTCATTTATTAATAAAATTGGAAATGAGACTTTGATAGAATTAAACAAAAATGAAGTCGCATATAAAAAAAAATCATTATTAATTTATAAATCAGAAAGAAAAAATTTGAACTATATTAAAACTAAAAGAGAAGTTTATAGGCCTATTATTAGATATAATTACCATTATGTTCCGCACACTGGGACTTTATTTTATAAAAGATTTGGTATTTTTTCATGGCACCCAAGAGTTGACTCGACTGATCCGAAAGAGGTCTGCAAGATAATAAATACATATAAATATCTAGATGAAATTTAAACAGCTAAAAACAATCCTCATCTTTTTTATTGGGTTTGGGGCAATTTATTGGGTCTATAAATTTTTTGCTGGACCAGAGTCGATAAATTATATCACAGCACATAAAGAAAAACTTTTTCTTTTAATTTTTGCTCATATACCAACTTTATATTTTGATGCTCTTTCTTGGAAAATGCTAATGAAAAGAAATTATCTCGGGATTTATTGGTGTTTTATCATTACATGGATTTCTCAAACAGGTGGAAAAGTTATGCCTACAGGTAATGTGACGGGAGAGTTTATAAGAATGTATTTAAGTGTAAAAAAGGGTATGAAACTATCGGAAGCATCTTCAACGGTTATAGGAGATCTCGCTTTAGCTGCATTTTCTTTACTCATTATGTCAGTTTTTAGTTTAATGATAGTCATTTTTTCTAATCAAGAGTTTTCAATAGTAAAAGGAGAAAATAAATATTTAGGATTTTCAATTCTTTTTTTAATTTTGGCCTCTATTATTTTTTGCATCATGATAAGAAAAAGAGTCTTAAAGTTTTTAATAAGAAAGTCTTCTAAGTTTATAACTTTAAAGTTAAAAAAAAACATTATAAGTAATTTAATTAAATTTGATTTTGAATTATATCTTCTAAGTTATCGACTAAAAACTGTTTTTTTTGCACTGATTGTCAGAGCCATGGGCTGGATTGGAGGTGCTTTAGAAATTTTTATATTTTTACTAATAATTGGAGTCAATATAAATATTATGGATGTTGTAATAATAGAATCATTTACTGCAATAATGAGAGCAATGGCTTTTTTTATACCCGCTGGTTTGGGTGTGCAAGAATTTGCCTTTGTGCTAGTTGGTAATTTTGTAGGTTTAACAAGTCCCATTGCTTTTGCAGTAGCTATTGGTCGGAGGATTCGGGAAATACTTGTTGGAATACCTGCCTTGATAGCATGGTACTTTTTATTTAAAAAACAAAAATTATAGTTCAACTAATTGAGTCCAATCATGATTGTGACAAAAGGAGCGAAAAACAGAGTTTAATTTCTTTTTGTAGTTTTCTTGGATAATTGATATAAAAAATGTGTTTGGTGAACACCTATTTCTGATGATTGGGGAGTTAATTTTTATATGAGTATGTTCATATATTTCAGAAATTTTATTCTTTAACATTAATTTGTGATTAACATTAAATGATTGAAATTGACAAAAAATTATTGTTTTTCCTGAATTATATAATTTTTTTATTTCATTATAACTAATATATTTTATAGATTTTTTTGAGCTTATTGATACACTTTTAGTTATTAAACCATTATCAGGGTCTAAGAATAAAACATCATTATGTTTAAAAAAAAATAAAGAATTCTCAAACCATTTTTGCCTGTTAGATAATGTTATTTTTTTATTATAAAAATTTAAGTAAGAGTTTAAATATGAATTTTTCGTATAGTTGGTGATTAGCCTATTTTTCTTTTTGACTAGATTTTTTAATTCATTAATCAATTTTTTATTTTTAACAAGATACTTTTGTTCTGAAACAAATTTTCTTTGTTCACCATGATTTAACGAAAGTTCATTGTTTCCAATATTTTTAGGATCAGTTAGATACCAATTTAGACCTATTTTTTTTTTAATTTTTTTACTAACAAACTCGATGAAATGGAGTTTCATGAAATCATGAATATCTCCTAAATACCTCTCTTGCATGATATTGAAATAGGTATACTTAGATGAATATTCAAATAGATTATTTGCCTATTTTATATGCATAATCAATACAGCTAATTAAATATGCATATAATTTGAGCATATGGTTTTAAAGATTTATTTTAACATTGAAATAATATAATATAATCAATAACTTAAAAATTTATAAATTATCTGGCATAGTTCCTGCATAAATATTTTTTTAATCAACCTTAAGGGAGTTATTATGACTTTAAACTTTTTAAAAAGTGTCTTATCGGTAAAAAATCTAAGTTACATGGTATTACTTACAATTACCGCCATGTCATCAGATGTTTTTGCTGGAGGAGCAGAAGCAGTAGAAGCAGCGGAAGCAGCTCCTGCTGTTTCATCTGAAGTAGCCTACATACTAAATACTTTTCTCTTCTTAGTTTGTGGTTTTCTTGTAATGTTTATGGCTGCAGGTTTCTGTATGTTAGAAGCAGGGCAAGTTAGAAGTAAAAATACTGCAGTAATATGTCTAAAGAACATAGGGTTATTTTCAATTGCAGGAATAATGTACTATCTCATTGGATACAATCTTATGTATGATGGAGTTGACGGAGGTTATCTAGGTTCATTTTCAATGTTCTCAAGAAATGATGCTGTTGACCTTGATACAGGTTATGCCGCAGCATCAGATTGGTACTTTCAAATGGTGTTTGTTGCTACAACCGCATCTATTGTTTCAGGAGCAATGGCAGAAAGAGTTTTAATCTGGCCTTTTTTCCTATTTATTGCAATCTTAACCGGTTTAATTTACCCAATTGCGGGATCATGGCAGTGGGGCGGAGGATGGTTATCTGAAGCTGGTTTCTCTGACTTTGCAGGATCAACACTGGTTCACTCTGTTGGTGGATGGGCTGCATTAACTGGAATTATACTGCTTGGCTCACGTGAAGGAAAATTCGACTCAAATGGTAAAGCAAACACATTGGCAGGTTGTTCTATTCCATTAACAACGTTAGGAGTATTCATTCTATGGTTGGGTTGGTTTGGATTCAACGGTGGCTCTCAACTTGCATTAGGTTCTGGTGCAGACGCAACTGCTGTTGCAAACATATTTGTTAATACAAGTCTAGCAGCTGCTGGAGGTGTTGTAGCATGCATGATAGTAAGTAAACTTACTAATAGCCATACCAGTATCGCTGGGACACTCAATGGTGCAATAGCAGGATTAGTTGCTATTACGGCTGAACCCTTAGCTCCTTCTATGGGACAAGCTATTATTATTGGTGCCATTGGTGGAATTATATGTTTGTATGGTATGAAACTACTTGATATGCTTAAATTGGATGATGTCGTTATGGCAATTCCAGCCCACTTGTTTGCTGGCATATTTGGTACTTTAGTTGTTCCATGGTCCAACAAGGATACTTCGTTTGGTGTCCAATTCTTGGGTGTAATATCATATGCTGTATTTACAGTAATCGCTACATTTATTGTTTGGTTCATTATCAAGACAGTAATAGGTATAAGAGCATCTAAAGAAGACGAAGAATATGGATTAGATATGAGTGAATTGGGTACTCTCTCACATCCCGACTTTACACAAAAATAGCTAAATCCGTTTAATAACAAAACCTAGTCCCCTCTAGGTTTTGTTATTCACTTTCCTTTTTCCAACAAAAATAAAATAGAATAATTATTAATAAAAGAATGATAGCTGGATTGAGTAGCTGTTTATTTTCTATTTCTTCAACAAAAGAATTTTGATTACGCTTAATATATAAAGCTTTATCTTTTTTTTCTTTTGAACTTATATTAATATTCTCTTCAAATACGGGGATGTTATGATCATTAATCCAAACTGCTTTTGAAAAAATATTAGATATTTCACTTTTTTTGATAATATTATCAGTTAAATGAAAATCTTGAAGTTCCCTTTTATTTTCATTTGAAGTATTAATACCTTTTTCTATTTCACCGTCATATACGAGATAAAAGCCGTCTTTTTTATTATTAATTATTGCCGTATACCTGTTTTCTTTTGATTTATTCAAGGTTTTTTCGAACTTTATTCCATTGGGGTCGATAATTGTTATTTTAAGTTTTTCTGGATCAGGTTTTCTTAAGAAAGATTTTTCAATTAGAATAGAATTATTTACAAAACTTAATTCTAATTTATTTTCTTCTAAAGTAGGTTCTTTCATCAACCAATGTGCAAGATTTTTAATTAATAGGTTATATGGCCCTCCTTGATTATTTTCTCTTTTAGACCAGAGCCATATATTATGACTATATATTTGTGCAATTCTGCCATCATTAACTTTTTTAACAGCAAGTAGAGGCTTATTATTTACACCAGATAGTAAAACTTGTGAGTCGTCATCTATTTCTAGTATATCATTCATTTGAAACCAGGTTCCGAAATCTTTATTTTTTATAAAAAGTGACTCAGTTATCGGATGTTTTTTTCCAAGATCTGTTAATTGTGGTTTAAATTCTTTTTGAATTAGTTTGCCAGATGGTATGCCGGGAAGTATGCGTCCTATTTCAGTTTTAAATAAACTAGATTTACTATTATAGGAAGGACCAGTTATTTCAAGGATAGCACCACCTTTATCTACAAAGTTTATTAAATTTTGGAAATATAGAGGAGTCAATACTTTCTTACCTTCAAAATTATCAAAAATAACTAATTGAAAGTTACTTAATTTCTCTTCAAATAACTCTTTTACAGGAAAAGGTATAAGGGATAGTTCTTCAAGTGGAGTATTATCATTTTTTTCAGGAGGCCTGAGAACAGTCATATGAATTAGTTCAACAGAAGTATCAGATTTTAGAAAGTTTCTCCAAACCCTTGTCCCCATATATGGTGCCCCGGAGATAAGTAATACTCTTAGCTTTTTTCTTACTCCGGAAATATTTATTAATTGCGAATTATTTACTGCTGATAATTCGTCTTGTCTATTTGGGGTCGTTACTTTTATAAAATTAGGGCCATGATTTTTTAATTTAAGCTCTATATTTTTAACATCATTATTAGGAACTTTTAATTTTTTTTCTGAAAAAGTCCCATTTTGAATTGTAAGGTTCAAAAAACTATTTTCATCAGCTTTAAAGTCATTAGCTAAAACTTGAATGGTAATTTTTTCATCTAAATAACCAAATTCTGGATGGGAAATTATTGACACTTTTGTATCATCAATTTTTGAGTTACCAATTAATAAAAAATAAATTGGAACATCAAATTTTTCAAAGTTAGCATTATCTTTCAAATCATGTATTTGTCCATCAGTTAAGATAAAAATACTTGAAATCCTCTGTGATGGATATTCATTAATACTATTTTCTAGATTATTAATTATATCTGTAGATTTCGTTATTTTATTAACAACTTCTTTAGTTTTAGTATTAGAAATAATCTCCTCGATATTTCCTAGACGCTTTGTTATCTTTTCGTTATCAATTACAATTTCGAGAATATCTAAATCCTTAAATTTAGTTAGTTCTAACAACATCTTATTAAAAGTCTTATCAACTTCCTCTATTCTTTTTGAAATCTTTTGACTATCAGTCTTATCGATAACAAAAGTGATTATATCATTTTCATTTTCTATTTTTTCAATTCTATAACCTGGTTTAAGCATAAGAAGAGTAATTAAGATAAAAATACCGAGTCTTAAAAAGATGCCTGAGGATTTATTAATTAATGAGAATATAATAATTGTTAAAAAGATTAATGAGATAAATAAAATAAAATAAAAAGAAAGAAAGGGATCAAAATATAGGTTTGCTATAGAAAAATCCCTCATCTACTTATCCATTCTTTTTAAAATTTCAGGAATATGTACTTGATCAGTTTTATAGTTTCCTGTAAGTGCATAAATAATTAAATTAAGACCAAACCTTAATGATAATAACCTTTGATTTTCCATATTTTCTAATAAAGGGAAAATATAACGATTTTGCTCATCTTTCGCCCATGCTTCTGCCCAATAATTATCACCGAGTATTATTGATGCTGCATTATCAGTACTTTTACTGTTGTTGTATGCGACATACACATCATTATTTCTTCTTCCTGGAAATGAGTTTAGAAGATAGAAGCTTTTGGAAATTGGATTTTTGTTATTTAGAAGTGTAAATTTAGAAATTTGCATTGTTCTGAAAAAAAACTCTATATTTCTAAAACACATACTAAACTCCAGACTTGATTTTTCTATGTTACAATCAATAAGAAGCAAACCTCCATCTTCTATAAAAGATTCAATCTTTTTTTTTTCTTCAACTTTAATTTCATTTAAATTTGAAATAATAGGCCAATAAATCAACGGATAAAAATATAAATTATCTTTATCTAAAGCAATAGACTTTGGTGTATCAAAAATTGAGGCAGTTTTTGCTGAAACAAACCTAGAAATAACATTTAATCCATTTTCACTCAGATTGTCAATTTGTTCATTACCGCTTAAAATATAACCTATCCTATTTTCCATATACTCTGGAATATATTTATCTGTCGCAGCAATCGAAAAATTAGAATAGATTATTATAAAAAGAAAAATAAAACGCCTAAGTAAAAGCTTCTTATCAAATATAATTAACTGCCTTTGGAATAGTGTAATAAAAGTCTCTATCATAAATAAAAGAATTGAAATCATTAAAAGAATAGGCATCAAACTTTTGCTTTTATCTGTGTCTATAATTTCCGAAATATAATTATCATCAAACTTATATAATTTAAAAGTTTGATCAAGATGATTACTCATGTTAAGTGATATAATTCCATCAGAGTCTTTATAGAGACCGGGGGGATGAAAATAATTAATTTTTATTTCTTTATTCTCATTAAAGTTTTTAAGGCTTAAATTTTGTGATGATGGCTTTTGTAAATCACCAAAACCACCTAGGGTTAAATAAGGTTTTAAAAATCTATCTTTTTTTGAATTTATTCCTTTTGTTTGTCCAACTATTCTTTCAAGTATATCTAAAAAAGAATAAGAAAGTGAAAAATTCGACCAAGAGTTATTTAGAGGTAAATGAAAGAAAATTAGTCTTCCTTTTGAATAAGGAAAACTTGAAACCAATGGAGTTCCATTTTCTAATTTCATCCAAATATCAAGCTCATCTTTAGACAGATTACTTCTAGTTTGCAGATACTTTTTTACTTCAACCTCATTGCTTATCTCTAGTCCGTAAAAAGGGCTTAGACTTTCAATTTCTGAAACTTTCATTGTTTTTTTAATGCTCAACTTATTGTTCAAATCCACAATCTCTCCAGTCAAGGATAAATAATCATTAATTGTATTAAATGATTCATTTGAAATATCATTGGCTAATTTTTCTCCACCAAACTTTATTAAAGTGCCCCCATTACTTATCCATGTTAATAACTTAGACTCCAGGTTTGATTTAACAGTATATAAATCATCAATAAAAATTATTTGGATTTCTTCGTTTAAAAGTTTTTCAAGACTTCCTTCCCAAATATTATAATTTTTTTCTAAAGCTTTCTTTACATAATAGTTACCACCTGCAAACTCTGATTGAATTCCTTGATTTCCATATCTAGTTATGCCTATATTTTTTTTTCTATTACTTTCACTTAATAATACAACCGATACTGGTGATTTTTGATTACTCATTTGAAAAAAACCTATTTTATTTTTAATGCTTATTGGTATTGTTGCTTTAACTTTAGTGATAAACTTATCTTCATTTTTTTTTGATTCGCTCTCATAATCAATCCTGTAAAGAAGTCTTTTTTTAAGATCATAGCAATCAATGGTCCCCTTGGAGAAAATATTTAGAGGATGAGTTATTTCAAATTCATATTCTTCATCTCCTCTTTTTCTTAGTTTTAATATGGGAGGTATTAATGTCTCTGAAGAGGCTACTACCTTAAGATTCCTTTCACCTATATTTTCAATTAGAGATATTTTTTGTTTATTAACAACTTTTTCAGTAAACCAATATATACTGTCAAATTTTTCATCTAATCCTATAAGTTCATTTCTTATGAGATCATAGTTAGGGTTCCAAGAAAGGGGTTTTAATGAAAATAAAATTTTTTTTATTTCATCAGAATTTTTATTAAATAATTTAAAAACTTTATTTTTATCATACTCGGTAGTTGTAATAATAGAATATTTATTTTTGATTGATTCATTTGTGGAAATAAGATTTTTTATATCTTCAATTTTTTTATTCCAAGTTGTACTTGAGATCCAACTGTTATCGAGTATTATTAAATAATTTTTTGGGGAACTATCTTGTTTATTAATTATTGGTTGACTAATTGCAAAAATAATAAAAGTAAGTATTAAAAGTCTCAATAAAACAATTGGATATGATAGTTTTGCTGGAGATTGATCTATTGATTGTTCATTTGCTATAATTTTAATAGCTGGAAACTTAATTAATTTCGGTGAAAGTGGCAATGTTCTCAGAATTTTCCAGAAAACTGGAAAAAAAATAAAAATCAAAAAAGCATACGGGTAAGTTATGGTTATACTATTAAAAAGAAACATAATACTCATAAAGAATTATAAATCTGTATAATTAATGATTCATAAGTTTGGCTTGTTTTATTTCTGAATATTTTCCAGCCAAATTTTGAGCAGAGACGGTTAAGTCTAATTTGATGTTTGTTAATCTTTTCTTTATATTTAATTCTCATACTTTCAGATTTATTGAAGATTTTATGTAATCCAGATAAAGGATCAAAAAATTGTTTCCTTCCTTTGAATGGAAACTCTAATTCTGAGGAGTCTAATACCTGAATCAGTATTCCAGAATAAGTATTATCTGAAATATTTAATAGTTGAGTTTTAATGTGATCAGGTTTTTCGAGAAAATCTGAGATTATAAATACAATATCATTTCTTTTGATCCTTGAATCACGTATTTTAAAAGATTTAGATGTAAATTCTTTTGCAATACTTATGAAACTCTTTGGTCCTTTTTTTATAGATAAATCTGATCCAATAATACCTACTTTTTCTCCGGATCGCAAAAAAATATCAATAAGTATCAGACCAAGAATCTTACTTCTGGAAGATTTATCTTCTATTTTACTAGAATTTTTATAGTTCATGGAAACACTATCATTTATCCAAAACCAAATATTCTTCGAACTTTCATTTTCATTGTTTTTTATGAGAATTTTATTAAGTTTGGATGATTTTTTCCAATCTATTGATTTTAGTGGGTCACCTAGTTGATATTCCCTAAAATCCCAGAATTCTTCTCCAATACCTCTTTTTTTATCTTTTATATCTCCAAAATTATGAGATTTCGGTTTATATGAAAATATTTTTATTATTGGAAGTTTACGTGAAATATTTTGAGCTTTTTTAATTAGAGTTTTCATTTTCAGTTTAAATTATCACAAACTTTTTCTATCAAATAGTCTGCTGTTAGATCCTCTGTTTTTGCCTCAAAAGTTATAGATATCCTATGTCTCAATGTCGGCTTTGCTAACTCAATAATGTCACTTATGGAAGGAGAAAAATTTCCTCTTAATAGTGCTCTTGCTTTTGAGGCACTCAGAAGTGCTTGTCCACCTCTTGGCCCGGGTCCCCACTTAATATATTTTTTAATGAAATCAAATTTACTGGATTCTGGCCTCAAATTTCGAATCAATTGTATTACAAATTTAATAACGGACTCACCAACTGGTAATTCTCTAATTGTTTTAATTAATTCCATTAAGTCCTCTGATTTAAAGTCGTAAGAGGATTTTTTTCTTTCAGAATAATTTAATAAGATTTTTTTTTCAGTTTCAATATCAGGATAAGAAATATTAATTTGCATTAAAAATCTATCTAACTGTGCTTCAGGGAGATTGTATGTGCCTTCTTGTTCAATGGGGTTTTCGGTTGCTAAAACTATGAATGGTTTAGGTAATTCGAAATTTTTACCATTAACGGTAATAAATCCCTCTTGCATGGCTTGTAAAAGAGCTGATTGAGTTCTAGGACTAGCCCTATTAATTTCATCAACCATTAAGATTTGAGTAAAAATAGGACCTTTAATAAAAGAAAATTTTTTGATATCCTTTGAAGATAATATTTCAGTTCCTAGAATATCAAAAGGCATTAAATCAGGTGTACATTGTACTCTTTTAGATTCTAATTTTAGACTTTGAGATAGTGTTTTGAATAGAAGAGTTTTACCAAGGCCCGGAACACCAACAATAAGTGTATTTCCTGAAGAAAGAATAGATACTAGAACTTGTTCAACAATTTTTTTTTGTCCAAAAAAATTTTCGGTTATTATATTATATATTAATTCAATTTTTTTAAGAGAATCTTCAATTTTTTTATCTATTCTTTGCATCGTTCTTGTTAAAGTTATTTAATATCAAATATAATTATATAAAAATGTTAAAGTTAGTATTCCTTTTTTGTAGCATAGTTTTATCTTTTTTTATTTATAAAATAGTCACTTTTAAAACACAAAAAAAAAGCAACTATTTATTTGTAATAAATATCATATTTATTTTAAGCATTATATTATTTATAATTTTATTCTTTTTAAATAGTAATATTAATATTGACAAACAATACAACTCTCCAAAATATGACGGAGAAAAAATTGTACCTGGTTTTTTTGGTGAGAATAAAAAATAAAATAAAAAATTTTAAATCTATTTGTAAGAAATATAATTTGCCATTGAGAGAGTTATTGGTCCTTAAAAAGTCATTTGCTGAAGTAGGTGGAGAAATTAGAATTGTTGGAGGTAATGTAAGAGATCTAATTTTAAAGAGAACTATAAATTCTTCAACTGATCTTGCCTCTGATTTAAATCCTGATCAAATGATTGATTGTCTAAAAAAATCAAATATTAGATACTTAAAAACTGGTTATAAATTTGGAACATTAACAATATTAGTTAATGATTTACTCATAGAAGTTACTTCATTGAGAAAGGATTTATCTTCAGATGGAAGATGGGCGAAAGTAAAATATACTAATAATTGGTTAGAGGACGCCAAAAGAAGAGATCTGACAATCAATTCTATATATTCTGATTTGGATGGAAATATTTTTGACTATTTTGGAGGAAAAGAAGACTTAATTAATGGAAAAGTTGTATTTATTGGAAATCCGCTAGAACGAATTAAAGAAGATTATCTGAGAATTCTAAGATTTTTGAGGTTCAGTCTAGAATATTCAAAAAGTTTTGATAATGAATGTCTCGCTGCTTGTAATTCAATGAAAAAAAAAATTAGTCTGCTTTCTTTTGAAAGAAGAATAAATGAGTTCAAAAAAATAATAATGACAAAAGGTTTTAGTACAAACTTTAAGAAATTAGATAGCACTAAGATTCTTGACTATGTTTTTAACTTAAAGATTAATTTAACGCACATAAATAAATTATTTAAAATAGAGAAAAAAATAGGAGATTTAGATTCTGACAGGAGAATTAAATTCTTATTTAGAGGTAAAGGAAGATTCCTTAAAAAATCAGAGTTTTATAAATTAGGAAAAGAATCCTTTTCAAGGATAGCAAAAAGGTTAAAATTTAAAAATTTTAGCGAAAATGAAGTCTGTAGAAATATAATTTTACATGGTAAAGTTCTTGTGAGTGATGAAATAATCTTTAATTTTGTTGATGGTAATATTTCATTAGCCAAGTTTCAAAATTTTTATGAGGTAATAAACTCTTGGAAAAACAAAAGAAGTCCAATTTCTGGAGATGATATAAAACAGTTAGGAATAAAAGAAGGAAAATTAATCGGTAAATATCTAGGTGTTGTATTGGATTGGTGGATTATGAAAAAATTTAGGCCTAACAAATCAGAGTGCATGGAGTATCTTCAAAAACTTACCAAGAAGCAGATGGAGGTAAAGACATAAAAATTGCATCTGGATTCCCATTTGTCATTAAACCAAATTTTGTTCCTCTATCATACAATAAATTGAACTCTGTGTACCTAGATCTTCTGAATAGTTGAAGTTCTTCATCTTTTTTTGTCCATTTCTTATCAGTAGTTTTTTCTAAAATATTTTCGTAGGTTTCTAAAAAAGTTTTACCAACATTTTTTGTGAATACAAAATCATCCTTCCAATTTCCACTATTTAGATAATCATAAAAAATTCCACCTAGACCCCTTGACTCTCCTCTATGCGGTAGAAAGAAATAATTATCACACCATTCTTTGAATTTTATATATGAGCCTTTTTTATATTCCTCACATATTTTTTTATAATTAAAGTGAAAGAGTTTAGCTAATTCCTTTGAATCAGAGGATTCTTTATTAGTTGGAGTTATATCAGCTCCTCCTCCAAACCAAGATTTGGAGGTTACAATATATCTTGTGTTCATGTGAACAGCTGGAATATGTGGAGACTTTGGATGGATGACTAAAGAAATACCTGAAGCCCAAAATTCATCTGTTTTTTCTGTCCCAGGGATTTTCTTGACCAAATCTTTTGATAATTTTCCATAAACTGTAGATATATTTACTCCCGCTTTTTCAAATACTTTTCCTCTGAGAACAGCCATTTCACCACCACCTGATTTTTTACTTTTTTCTGATTTTCTATCCCATGAAGTCTTTTTAAATTTTTTATTACTATTATTCTTTCTTTCAATGTCTTCTAGAAAGTCACATATCTTATTTCTTAACTCAAAGAACCATTTTGTTGCTTTTTTTTTATTAATTTCTAAATTTTCCATTGTTTTGCTTTTTTTTCTTTTTATATTAATTTATGTATAATAAATATAATAAAAAATATATTTTAAACCTAGTAAATATGAACTGTACGGAAGATGAAAGAAAAAGATAAAATATCAAGCGAATTTAAAGATTCTGACAAGTTGACAGAAGTAGATAAAGAAAAAAGAGATTTCTTATATCTCACAACTACAGGTCTTGCAGCCGCAGGTGGAATTGTAGCTGGATGGGCAATGATAGATACAATGAACCCCGCTAAAGATGTTTTAGCACTAGCATCAACAGAAGTAGATCTTTCTTCGGTTGAAGTAGGGCAAAGCGTTACAGTTATGTGGAGGGGAAAACCGATTTTTATAAGGCATAGAACTGGCAGTGAGATAGATGAAGCAAGAAGAGTGAGTATTGATGATTTAAAACATAAAGTTGAGGACGAAAAAAGAGTAAAGAAAGCTGAATGGTTGGTTGTAGTTGGAGTTTGTACACATCTCGGTTGTGTTCCATTAGGTCAAAAAATAGGAGATCAAAAAGGTGAATATGGTGGTTGGTTCTGTCCCTGTCATGGGTCTCATTATGACACCTCTGGTAGAGTGAGAAAAGGTCCTGCGCCTGTAAACTTAGATGTTCCACCTTATGAATTTGTTAGTGAAGAAATTATTAAAATAGGTTAATTATGAAGTCAGAACTAAATAATCAAAAAGGTATTACTGGATGGATAGATAAAAGGCTTCCAGTTTTTACTTTCATTAATGAAAATTTGAGAGATTATCCAACGCCTAAGAATCTCTCTTATTTTTGGAACTTTGGATCTTTAGCAGGTGTAACACTAGTAATAATGATATTAACCGGAATTCTGCTTGCAATGCAGTATACGGCAAACTCAGATTTAGCTTTTGACAGTATTGAAAGGATAATGAGAGATGTAAATAATGGTTGGTTATTGAGATATATTCATATGAATGGCGCCTCAATGTTTTTTATAGTCGTATATATTCATATTTTTAGAGGCCTTTATTATGGATCATTTAAGTCTCCAAGAGAAATTCTCTGGATCTTAGGTGTTCTCATTCTTTTATTAATGATGGCTACTGCTTTTATGGGCTATGTTTTACCCTGGGGACAAATGAGCTTTTGGGGCGCAACTGTTATTACAAATCTTTTTTCTGCATTTCCTGTAATTGGAGATTATATTGTTACTTTTTTGTGGGGAGGCTTTTCAGTGGATAACCCAACCCTAACAAGATTCTTTGTTTTACATTATCTAATGCCTTTTTTAATAGTTGGAGTAGTAGTCTTACATTTAGTTGCTCTACATCAATTTGGGTCTAATAATCCATTAGGAGTTGATGTCAAATCAGATGGAGATACAATACCTTTTCATCCTTACTATACTGTTAAAGATTATTTTGGTTTAGGTGTTTTCCTGATAGTTTTTTTTGGATTAGTGTTTTTTGCTCCCAATTTTTTAGGTCACCCAGATAATTACATTCCTGCAGATCCTTTAGTTACTCCATCCCATATAGTACCTGAATGGTATTTCCTTCCTTTTTATGCTATTTTGAGAGCTGTTCCTGACAAGCTTTTAGGGGTTATCTTGATGTTTGCAGCAGTTGCAGTTCTTTTTATTCTTCCATGGTTAGACACGCACAAAGTAAGAAGCGCAAGATTTAGACCTTACTACAAACAGTTTTTTTGGTTATTTTTCTTAAACTCTATGATTTTAGGTTGGGTTGGTTCTATGCCTGCAGAAGGAATTTATGTTTTAATATCAAGAATCTGTACAGCTTATTATTTTGTATTTTTTCTTGTGCTTCTACCACTTTTATCCAGATTTGAAAAATCTCATACTCCTCCTACTAGTATAGCCGCCTCGGTTCTTTCTGAAAAATTTAGTAATGATTCTAATAACCCTGATTCTGTTTTAAAATAAAATGTACAAATGTAGATCACTGATTGTAATGTTATTACTTTTATTTTTTCCAAAAGATGATTTGCTTTCAGTTGAACAAAGCGAAATAATTAAACAAAATTGGCCATTTAAGGGTTTTTTTGGAAGATTTGATCAGTCTTCTATACAAAGAGGCTTTCAGGTTTATAGAGAAGTTTGTGCATCGTGCCATGGAATTAAATATATAGCTTACAGGGATTTGAAAGATATTGGATATAGTGTTGATGATATTAAATCAATTGCTTCTGAATATGAAATTATAGATGGACCAAACGATGAAGGAGAAATGTTTGAGAGGTTTGCAAAACCCAGTGATAAATTTGTTGGTCCATATTCCAACAAAAACGAAGCAAGAGCAGCAAACAACGGTGCCCATCCTCCAGATTTGTCTCTTATTACAAAAGCAAGAGCAAATGGTGCAGATTATCTCTATAACTTATTAAATGGTTACAGAGAAGAGCCACCAGAGGGTTTTGATTTAAGTGACGGAATGTATTATAACATAGTGTATCCAGGAAAACAAATTGCTATGCCAGCACCCATTATGGATGAAATTGTTGAGTATTCAGATGGTACTCCAGCTACTCAGGATCAAATAATAAGAGACATTACCTCTTTCCTTGTTTGGACTGCTGAACCAGAACTAGAAATTAGAAAAAATATGGGGGTTAAAGTTCTTATTTTTTTAACTTTTATAACTTTGATGTTGTTAGGTGTTAAAAGAAAAATTTGGAAAGATATTGAATAAAAATATAAATGAAGATATTGAAATTGCCTTTATAGGTGGAAGTGGTTTATACAAAGTCCCTGGTTTAAAAAAAGCAAAATGGTTAAAAATAAAATCTTCTTTTGGCAAACCATCCGATGAAATATGCGTCGGTTTTTTAAATGAAAAGAAAGTAGCATTTTTACCTCGTCATGGGAGAAGTCATAATTTGTCTCCATCAAAAATAAATTTTAGAGCAAACATAGAATGTCTTAAGATCCTAAATGTAAGAAATATTATTTCATTATCTGCTGTTGGAAGTTTGAGAAAAGATTATAAACCAGGAAACTTTGTAGTCGTTGATCAATTTATTGATAAAACGTTCAAAAGAGAATCTACCTTTTTTGATGACGATATTGTTGCCCACGTACCATTCGCACGTCCAGTCTGTAAAAATTTAAGTGAAAAAGCTTCTAAGGTCCTAAAAAAACTTAAGATTAAATTTCATTCAACTGGAACGTATATTTGTATTGAAGGACCACAGTTTTCATCATTGGCTGAGTCTCAACTTTACAGATCATGGGGTTGTGATGTAATCGGTATGACAAATATGCCTGAGGCCAAATTGGCAAAAGAAGCTGGAATTTGTTATTCTTCAATAGCAATGGTAACAGACTTTGATTGTTGGCATCCAAACCATGATAAGGTAACTGTGGAAAAAATTATTAAGACATTGAATGAGAATAGTTCCAAAGCTTTTGAATTTATAAAGGAGTTTTCACTCATAAACTCAATTAATTGTGATGACACAGATCAAAATCTGAGTAAAAACTCAATAATTACAGACTTATCAAAAGTTGATAATAAAGCTAAAAAGAAACTAAGATATATTATACAATAAGAAATGCTTGTAAAAGGTAAGAGATACAAAACTCTTTGGCTTGAAAAAGAAACTGTTAAAATAATTGATCAAACAAAACTACCATTTAAATTTGAAATAATTAATTTAAATAACCTAGATGATTTTTGTGAAGCTATTTTAAATATGAGGGTAAGAGGTGCTCCACTTATAGGAGTAACAGCTGCATTTGGAATGGCTATTTCTATTAAAAAAGATCCCAGTAATTTAAATATAAAAAGAAGTTATGATAGTTTACTCTCTACTCGACCAACTGCAGTAAATCTTAGGTGGTCCTTAGATTCTATAAAGAAAAAACTAATTAATATAAATGTTTCAAAAAGAGCTAATAAGGCAACAGAACATGCTCAAAGAATTTTAGATTCTGATGAAAGAGCATGTGAATTAATTGGTGATTATGGTTGTGAAATAATTAAAAAGGTTTTTCAAAAGAAAAAAAGTGTTGTTAATATTTTAACGCATTGTAATGCAGGTTGGCTTGCGGCAATTGATTGGGGAACTGCTTTAGCACCAATTTACAAAGCAGTAAGACAGAAAATACCCATTCACGTTTGGGTTGATGAAACTAGACCAAGAAATCAGGGAGCTCTTCTTACAGCTTGGGAACTTAAAAATGAAAAAATTCCATATACAATAATTGTTGATAATGCTGGAGGACATTTGATGCATGAGGGTAAAGTGGATTTATGTATAGTTGGTAGTGATAGGACTGCAATAAATGGTGATGTAGGAAATAAAATTGGAACATATCTTAAAGCTCTTGCAGCTCACGACAATAAAATTCCATTTTACGTTGCACTTCCATCCTCAACAATTGATAATAAATTGGAGTCAGGTTTAGGTAAAATACCAATTGAAGAGAGGAATCCCAAAGAACTCTCGCATATGAATTCTTTTTCTAATAATAAAATAAAAGAGCATTTAGTTTATTTTAAAAATGCAAATATCTTTAACCCTGCTTTTGACGTAACTCCTGCAAAATACATCACGAAATTAATTACAGAATATGGAGTATTTGGTGCCTCAAAAAAAGAAATTTTAAAAAATATAAAATTTAAATAAATGGATAAAGAAACTTTAAAAGAAAAAATTATTTTTGGTCTAAAGTTCTTAAAGGAACAAAAATTAAACCTTGCTTCGGAAGGAAACATCAGTATCAGAACTAAGCAAGGTTTTTTTATTTCACCTTCTGCACAATCTCCCGATAAAATAAAAGCAAAAGATATAGTATTTATTGATCAAAAAGGTTTCATTAAAGGGTCAACAAAACCATCAAGTGAGTGGAAAATGCACTTATTAATTTACAAAAAAAAGAAGGATATTAATGCCATAGTTCATAGTCATTCGGTATGGGCATCGTCTTTATCCTGTGTAAGAGAGAGAATTCCGCCTTTTCACTATATGGTTGCTGAGTTTGGTGGAGATGATATTTTGTGTGCTAAATATGCTTTGTTTGGTTCTAATAAGATTGCTGAAAATGTTTTAGATGCTTTGAATAATAGAAAAGGTTGTTTAATGGAAAACCATGGCCAGATTACCATTGGAAAAACTTTTGAGGAGGCTATTTCACTTTGTGAAGCATTAGAAAAAATTTCAAAACAATATTCAATTTGCAAAATATTAGGTGATTATAAATTACTTAATGATCAGGAAATGAATGAAGTTATTAGTTTGTTTAGTAATTATAAACCTAAATATTGAATTTGAAATTCATTATGTCACCATCTTTTACAACATAATCTTTTCCCTCTTGCCTGATTTTTCCATTTTCCTTGCAACCAATCTCTCCATTAAACTTAATAAAATCTGAGTAACTAATAGTTTCGGCTTTTATGAAACCTTTTTCAAAATCTGTATGAATTTTTGCACCTGCTTCTGGTGCAAAAGACCCTGACTTACATGACCAAGCCCTTGATTCCTTTTGCCCTGAAGTAAAAAATGTTATCAAGTCTAGTAGTTTATAACCTTCTCTTGCTAGCTTTGATAAGCTAGTTTCTTTTAGACCAATGCTGTTAAGAAACGCTTTTTTCTCTTGTTCATTTTCTATAATTGAAATTTCAGACTCTATTGAAGCAGAAACCAACAAACTATTTATATTCTTTTTTTTTGCAGCATTTGAAACCATTTCAGAGAATTCATTGCCGGTTGTTATTGAGTTTTCATCCACATTACAAACAAATAAGTACGGTTTAAAAGTAAGAAAATTCAGAGTCTTGATATAATTGATTTGCTTGGAATCAAGACATATTTCATTAACAGCAATTCCATCAGATATCGATTTTTGTACAAGATTTAGAGTATCTGTGTAAAAAGAGTCAATTTTTTTACCTTTATTTTTCTTTTGAAGATTATTAATTATATTTTCTATTTTAGATAAGTCAGAGAGTAACAACTCAGTTTCGATTATTTGTATGTCGTTGAGAGGATTTATTGAATTTTCTATGTGAGTTACATCTTCAGATTCAAAACATCGGACCATATGTATTATTGCATCGACATTATTTAAATTGCCTAAAAACTTATTACCTAAACCCTCTCCTTTACTTGCACCCTTAACTAATCCAGCAATATCTACAAATTCTAGCTGATTAAAAATAATTTTTTCTGATTCTGATATTTTTGAAATATCATCCAATCTTTTATCATATACTATCACTTTCCCAACATTAGGTTCTATTGTGCAGAATGGATAGTTTTGTGATTCTGCTGATTGAGTCGAAGTCAAAGCATTAAAAAGAGTTGACTTTCCAACATTTGGAAGTCCCAATA
>JAOOJU010000069.1 GCA_028407765.1 Rickettsiales bacterium | reverse complement strand
TAGTTTGTATTAATAACATTCTTTGCTTGTTCTCTATTATTCTGTCTGCTTCCAATATTAACAGTTGGTATTCCTAAGAAAGATGCCTCCCTTATTCCAGTTGATGAATTACCAACAATACATGAACAGTTATTTAATAATGGACCGAAGTACTCTATAGCAAAACTTTTAGCAAAGAAAATACTATCTGGCTTTACTGTTTCTCTAAATATTCGTATTCCTTTAGATATTCCGTCAGAGCCTGCATCCATATTTGGCCATAACCATATAACTGGCATTTTAACAGATGAGATAGCTTTTATTGTTTCATTAATATTATTAAGATTTTCTTGATATTCAGATGTAACTGGATGTTGAACAACTAATATATAGTTTTTTTTCTTTAAGACTATGTCAGTCCCAACACCTTCTTTAATTTTTAATTTATCAAAGAAACTTAAATCATCTAGATCAAGTTTCAGTAACTCATCAAAACTAGTAGAACCAGCAATCAGAGATTTATGTTTTGGAATACCTAATTTTATTAGTTTATTTTGGGATTGCTCAGTACAGGGAAAATGATAATCAGAAAATTGACTTACAGCATGTCTAATTTTATCATCAATGGAACCGGAATTTTCTCCACCCTCAAGATGTACTAACTTAAAGTTTAAAAATGAAGCTGCTACTGCTATTGCAATAGTTTCAAATCTGTCTGCAAGGACAAAAACATAGTCGGGTTTTATGTTATTAAAGATTATAGAAAATTCATTCATAGCTATAGAGCAGGATTTAGCCATTGTCAGATTATTTTCCCCCTCCACTTGAAAATAAACGACTTCATCATAAGAAAAGTTCTTCATTAAATCTTTTTGGATTATTTTTGCATACTTATTAAGAACAAGTGCTCCTCCAATAATTATATGAACTTTAAACTTTGTAGAAGAAATAAATAAAAGAATCAAATTTTTTAATTTGGCATAATTACCCCTACTAGTTAATATGAAAACAACTTTTTTCAAATAATCATCTCCCATTTAAGAACAGTGTCTTTTTTTATATTAAGTTTGGTTTTTTTACCGATGACATCTTTTAATAATTCTGGAGATATTCCTAGTCCCGGTCTTTTTGATGTTAAATGTTTTTGTCTCAAAGTTTTATTTTTTTCTATATTAGTAATTAAAACCAGAGATTTTCTTGCCCATAAAAGGGATTCATATTCTTCATTAGTTATTTTTTTTTCATAAGAGCCCATAGTTTCTTCAACCTGCCTTAATTTTAAAATAAATTCTTTAAAATTTTTAGGACCACATGAAACTTTCCAATCCTGAGCATTTTTTACATTGAAATCTAAAGTTATATGTTTTTCTATTACTTTTGCACCTTTTGCAACTGCAAGCATCGGTACCTCTATCCCTTCTGTATGATCAGAGTACCCCACTATTGAGTTCATTTTATCCTGATAAAAATCAATAGTATTCAGGTTAACATCTTTAAGTTTAGTAGGGTAAGAAGATGTACATTGCATAAAAACTACATCTCTTTTTTTAATTTTTTTACATAATTTAATTATTTGGTTAAGATTATCAACTGAGTGCATTCCTGTTGAATAAAGAACTGGCTTTTTAACTGATTTTAATATATTTCTAACAAAATCTAAATTTTGAACTTCGCCGGACCCTATTTTGAATAATGGAGGGTTTAGCCTTAATACTTTTATAAAACTTTTCTCATCATGTGCGGTTAGAAAAAAAATAATTTTTTTTTTCTTACAATATTCTTGTACTTTTTCATATTCATTAATTCCTAAAGATCTATTTTTCATTCTATTGTACCAATTCTTTGATTCTTTACTAATAAATGAATTAATATCAAAAATTTGAAATTTTATTGCATCTGCTTTCGCCTCTACAGCAAGATCAACGAGTTTAAAGCATTTTTCAATTTGTCCAAAGTGAGATACTCCAGCTTCTGCAATTATGAAAACTGGACTATTTTCACCAATAAACTTTTTATCTACTAAAATTTTTTTTTTAAAAAAAGTATTATTCACTCAGCATCAACTCTTTAAATTTATTGTCCTTCTCAAGAATATTCATAATTTCTTGAATTTTAAGAAGTTTTTCGTTTTCTGAGTTATAAATTTTTATCACGTCCTTTTTACTGGGTCTTTCATCATTTATAACAAAAAAAAACTTTTTATTTACTGCTTTTTCAACTTCTTCATTATTCATGAGCTCTTCAAAAAATTTTTCACCTTGAGTTGCTCCAATAATTTTTATTTTTTCATTAATTTTATATTTCTTCTTTTTTTTGAAAATAGCAAATAGTGCAAGTATGAGAGAATGAATTTTTATTGCTTTCATTTTTGATACGAAGATTTCATTTCCTTTAGCATTCTCACAAGCAAGAAGAAGTAATTCAATGGCTTCTTCATGACTCATAATAAATCTCGTCATTTTAAAATCAGTTAGAGTAACAGGTTCTCCTTTTTTTATTTGCTTCAAAAACTTACCCAAAGCAGAACCAGAAGATCCTAGAACATTCCCAAATCTTGTGGTAAAAAATTTAGTTTTTATATGTTTTTGATTCGCAGCATTTATTAGTTTTTCTCCAAGTAGTTTTGATGCACCCATTACATTTGTTGGATTAATAGCCTTATCTGAACTCATGAATAGGACCTTATTAATATTATTTTCTATGCTTGATTTTATGACATTTTTTACACCATTTATATTTGTCTCAATTATTTCATCTGGACATAATTCTCCAACATTAACATGTTTTAAAGCAGCACCATGAAAAACAATTTGAACATTTTTTAAAGATTCTAAAAGTGAATTGTAATTTCTGACATCTCCAAGAATCGGTATAATTTTTTGATTTTTTTTATATTTTTCTAAGAGTCTATAGATACCATTTTCATTATGATCAAATAGAATAATTTTACCAGTTTTAATTTTCAATGATTCAGGGAGTTTAACTAATTACTTAAAAAAATATAATATTACTTTTACAATAATTAATAATAAAACACGAAATGAATATTTCAGTGTCTTTAGAGAGTTTATCTATAATTTTTTTTATATAAAAAATTTTTTGAATACAAATAATATTTGCCTAGTTCATACCAACGATCTTAGAATGCATTATCTATGGTCTCTTTATTCAATAACTAATAAGTTTCACCATATATGGCATCAACATTCAGCTTTTTATAGTAGAAGAAATATATTTTTTTCATCGTTATCAAACAAAATTCTTACCGTTTCAAATTATTGTAAAAAATCTTTTACTGCGAATATGTCAAAACGTGCTGAGGTGATTGGAAATCCTTTTGAAAAATATGATTGTAAAAGAAAATATAAATCGAAAAAAAAAATCGTTTCATACATAGGAAATAGTAATCTTCAAAAGAGAGCAAGATTTTTTATAGATATTGCGAAAGATTTAAATAAAAAAGATAGTAATATTTCTTTTCATGTACTCGGGGATGTTCCATATGAAAGTAAAGAAATACTATGTCTAAAAAAGTATAATATTAAATTTTTTAAAAAAAATTATGATGTTAGGAAATTTTTAAACGAAAGTAATCTTTTAGTTGCTCCAGGGATTAATGAGGGTTTTGGAAGAACTCTAGTAGAAGCAATGTTATTAAAAGTGCCAGTGGTAGCAAGTAATTCAGGAGCTCATAAAGAGATTATTTTGAATGATAAATACGGTATACTTGCAAAACCAGATAATCTTCATGATTTTTCTCTGAAGATACTTAAATCATTGAAAAATTATGATAAAAAAAAAATTGATCTTGCTTTCATTTATTGCAAAGAAAACTTTAATATTGATGTTTATTTAAACAAATTAAAATATTTATATGATAACCTTTTAAAGTAAATTTTTTATAACTAATGAAATAATAATCTCTTGAGAATAGTAAGATGAAGATCAATATACTGTCATCAGACTTTAAATATCCTAATGTAAG
>JAOOJU010000068.1 GCA_028407765.1 Rickettsiales bacterium | reverse complement strand
AATATAACCTTAATATAAGTTAATCGTTCAACCATTTATTGGTCGGAAGTAGGTAAAGACACCGAAGGAACGCTAAGTTAGTCCAGATTTGTCTCTACCTCTATGATATAGAGGCAACATGTTTAATGAAGTATATAATAAAAATAAAATAAGGAGTCCTTATTCTAAAATTATGGATTGGGCTAATTCACTACCTAAAAATATAATAATTAGAAAAAAAAATGAGGCCGAAAATTTATTTAAAAAAATAGGTATAACTTTCTCTGTTTATAATAATTTTGATACTTCAGAAAGATTAATACCATTTGATATGTTTCCAAGAATATTATCAAGCTTGGAATGGAACAAAATTAGTAAAGGTATACTTCAACGTTCAATGGCAATAAATGCTTTTATTAATGATATTTATCATTCGGCTGAGATAATTAAAGCTGAAATAATTCCAGAAAAACTTATTTATAATAATCCTGCTTATGAAATGAAAATGGTAGGTTTTAAGGTGCCAAAAAATATATATAGTCCAATTATTGGTACTGATATTATAAGGACAGATGAGAAGAGCTTCAAGGTATTGGAAGATAACTGTCGAACCCCTTCAGGTGTCTCATACATGATTGAAAACAGAGAGATTATGATGAGAATGTTTCCAGAGTTATTTGAAACTTTGAAAGTTGAAACAGTTGAAAATTATCCCTCCTACTTATTAGAAATACTAAAAAGTCTAACACCAAAAAACTGTAGTAAAGAACCCAATATTGTAATCTTAACTCCAGGTTCTTTCAATAGTGCATACTACGAACATAGTTTCCTTGCAGATATGATGGGCATTGAACTAGTTCAAGGTAATGACCTGTTTGTGGATGATGGAGTAACTTTTATGAAAACTACTAAGGGGCCAGAAAAAGTAGATATAATTTACAGAAGAATTGATGATCAATTTATAGATCCTATTACTTTTGATAATACTTCTTTAATTGGGGTGCCTGGTTTATTTGATTCATATCAAGCTGGTAATGTAAATATTTGTTCAGCGCCTGGTTCTGGTATTGCAGATGATAAGGCTATTTACACATTTATGCCTGAAATTATTAAGTTTTATCTTGGTGAGGAAGCAATTTTAGAAAATATAAAAACATGGAGATGTTATAACGAGAATGAAAAAAAATATGTTTTAGATAATATCCATAGACTTGTTGTAAAGGAAGTTCATGGTTCTGGAGGATATGGTATGCTTATTGGAGAAAATGCATCAAAGAGACAAATTGAAATCTTTAAAAAGAAAATAAAATTAAATCCAGAAAACTTTATAGCTCAACCAATTCTTTCTCTATCTTCAGTCCCTATTTTTTCAAAAAAAGTATTATCCCCAAGGCACGTAGATCTTAGACCGTTTTGCTTAATTGGTGGTAATCGAAAAAATAGATTAGTCAGTGGAGGTCTAACTAGAGTTGCACTCAAAGAAAAATCTTTGGTTGTAAATTCCTCCCAGGGTGGTGGAGTTAAAGATACTTGGGTTTTAGCAGAATAAACGGAAATATATGTTGAGTAGAACAGCAGAAAATCTTTATTGGGCAGCTAGATATATAGAAAGAGCTGATTCAATTGTAAGACTTTTAGAAGTTGGTTATAGGATTTCACTGATTCCTAATACTAATTCTGGTTATAATAATGAATGGGAATCAATATTAGATACATCAGATATTAAAAGTGATTATTTAAACTATTATGATAAGTTAAATAAAGAAAATATTGAATTTTTTTTATTGTTTGATGATAGAAATGGTTCCTCTGTAAAAAATTGTATTGAGAAAGCTCGAGAGAATATAAGATCAGTAAGAACAGCAGTTACCTTAGAAGTATGGAATGCAATAAATTCTAGCTTTCAAGAACTTCAAAAATTTACTGAAAAAAGGTATAAATCTCGTGAACTTCCTGAAATTATTGATTGGGTTAAAAAACAAGTAAATCTTATTCGTGGTACAATTCTTAACACTCAATTAATAAATGATGGTTATGATTTTTTAATCCTAGGCACCTACTTCGAAAGAGCAGATTTCACAGCCAGAATTATTGATGTAAAATATTTTATTCTATTACCAAGTGCTGATTATATTGGGAGTGACATTGATAATTTTCAATGGAGTCTCATGTTAAGGTCAATTTCATCATTTAGAGCTTTCAAGTGGGCATATGGAAATAAAGAAATAAATTCAAAAAAAATTATAGATTTTTTAGTATTGAATATGATGTGTCCCAGATCATTAATTTTTTCCATAGAAAAAATTAATCATCATCTAGATAGATTAGAAAACTATTATAATCAAAAGGGATCTAAACAAATAAATATAAATAAATTTTATGAAGGTTTTAAAAGATTAAATGTAAATAGAATTCTAGAAATTGGCTTGCACACTTTTTTAAAAGATTTTATAAAGAAATTATCTGCTTTTTATCTAAATCTAGAAGAAAAATACTTTATAGGTTTAGAAAGATGAAAATAAAAGTAAAACATCAGACCATCTATCATTTTGACCAAGTTGTTCCTAGATTGATTCAATCAATTAAACTTTATCCGTCAAAATGTAAAAATCAAAAAGTTATTAATTGGAATATAAGCAGTGACAGAGGAAACATAATTGAGTCTCATCAGGATTCATTAGGTCATAAGATTTTTAATATTTTTAATAAAAATTTAAAAGGTAGGCAGGTAATCACGTCAGATGGAGTCATTGAAACTAAAGATTTTTCAGGACTAATGAAAGGACTTAACGAAAGAGTTGATCCCTTATGCTTCTTAAGACAAACAAAACTTACTGAACCTTGCGAAAAAATATTAGATTTATCAAATAAAGTTAAGAAAATTAAAAATAATGTTGTTAAATTTTGTCATGATATTAATCTAGTCACTGCTGAATCAATAAAATATGTTCCGGGTTCAACTTCTATATATACTAGCGCAAAGAAATCAATTGAACAAGGGAGAGGAGTCTGTCAGGATTTTGCACATATTTTAATTAGCTTAGCGAGATTAAATAATATTCCTGCTCGTTATATAAATGGATTTTTATTAGAAGATATAAATTCGCAAGAAAATTTTACACATGCTTGGGTAGAACTTTTTATAAAAGATCTTGGTTGGGTTGCATTTGATCCATCACATAAAAAATGTATTGATGAGAAATACATAAGAATTAGCTGTGGACAAGATTTTTTAGATGCTTCCACAATAAAAGGAATTAAAACTAATTATTCAGGTAAGGAGAATTTAAATGTAAAAATATCAGTAGCTAACTGTCAATAATTGTAATTTAAAAAAATTTAATCAACCAAAATTTGGAGATAAAATATGTTAAAATTATTTATTTTTGTTTTTATAATAGCGCCACTTAATACAATATTATCAGATGAAATCTGTGAATATAAAATTACAAGTAAAAATCATGAAGTTCAGTATACCTCACAAAAGTCAATAAATGTAGGTGATCTCAAAGGACATATAATAAGAATATTTAAGACAGAAACAACTCATAAGAATCCCACTGAAAATTGTGAAGGTTTAAAAATAGTAAAAACAGATTTTTTCGGAATGAGTGATTATATCAATA
The DNA here is from genome assembly GCA_028407765.1 of Rickettsiales bacterium. Classification (GTDB taxonomy): domain Bacteria; phylum Pseudomonadota; class Alphaproteobacteria; order Methylaequorales; family Methylaequoraceae; genus TMED211. The sequence goes on along the minus strand of JAOOJU010000068.1, from coordinate 416 downwards.
AAAATGGAAATGTTACAGGTTATTCAATTGCAACATATGATGACGGAAGTAAAATATATTCAAAATTTACTGGAATTTCTCATACGCCTAAAGATCAATCTGAAAATGGTTTAGTATTTTCAACAATAAACATAACAGGTGGATCAGGTATTTATAAAGGTATAACTGGACACGGAAAAGGAAAAGTAGAATTCAATCCCGAAAAGGGTTTTTCATCTGGTTATAACACGCTTTTTTATATGATTAGAAAGTAAATACAGCAATTATTTTTTATAACTATTTATGAAAATTATTTTTTGTATTTTTACGATATTTTTTATATTTTTTCCTTGGATAATAGAATCACATCATAAAATTGATAATCCTGTGATAAAATATTCAGAGTCACCTGAAATAAATAATTTTTTTGTTGAATG
>JAOOJU010000067.1 GCA_028407765.1 Rickettsiales bacterium | reverse complement strand
TTATGATATCGTTATACCTTCTATTGAAGGTAAAGAAATCAAAATCGCAGATTATAAAGGTAAAGCAGTTCTTATTGTTAATACAGCATCAAAATGTGGTTTTACTCCCCAGTACGCCGGTTTGCAAAAACTTCACGAAAGGTATCAAGATGAAGGTTTAATAGTTCTTGGTGTTCCTTCAAATGATTTCAATCAAGAGTTAAATAAAAATGCTGATGTTAAAGAATTTTGTGAAATAAGATTTGGGGTTGATTTTCCTATGACTACTATTCAAAAAATTAAAGGTCCAGATGCGCATCCTTTATACAAATGGCTAGCTTCAAATGTTTCTGTGATTGGTACTCCAAGGTGGAATTTTCATAAGTTTCTTATCGGAAAAAATGGTGAATTTTTAAATTGGTTCTCTTCCATGACAAGTCCCTCATCAGAAGGTCTAATCAAACAGATTGAATTAGCTTTAGATTAAAAAAAAATGTATAGTAACATTTATGTTAGTAGACCTTAACCAGTGTTTGTTACTAGTAGTTGATGTTCAAGAAAAATTAATAGAAAAAATACATAAAAAAGATAATTTGATTAGTAATATTAGAAAAGTACTTGATGTTTTCAATGCTTTGAGTCTTCCAATAATTATTACTGAACAATACCCGAAGGGTTTAGGGAGAACAACCGAATTAATTACTAAAAATCAATATTCTTATAAGATAATTGATAAAACAACATTTTCTTGTTTAGCAGATAATGAATTTAGAAGGTTATTAAATACTTATAAAAAAAACCAAATAGTTATTTGTGGTATCGAAACTCATATTTGCGTATTACAAACTGCTTTTGATTTAAAAAAGAATAAAAATCAAGTTTTTATTTTAGCTGATTCAGTTAGTTCAAGAAATAAAGAAAGTCATGAACTAGCTTTAAGAAGATTTAACTTGAATGCAATCAGTGTTTTGAATACTGAGATGTTAATTTTTGAATTATTACGTGATTCTAAACATTCTAATTTTAGAGAATTATCATCACTTATCAAATAATTCTCTAAAATTTTGAGATCTAATTAAACAGAATAATACATTTTAAATTCAACTGGGTGAGGGCTATGCTCTAGTTGAATAACTTCATCCATCTTAAGTGAAATATATGAATCTATTAGATTATCGTTAAATACATTCCCAGTTTTTAGGAAATCTCTATCTTCATCAAGCGCATCTAGAGCTTCTCTTAGAGAGCCACAAACTGTCGGTATCCCTTTAAGTTCTTCAGGGGGTAAATCATACAGATCTTTGTCAGCAGCATCTCCAGGATGAATTTTATTTTTAATTCCGTCAATTCCAGCCATTAGCATTGCAGCAAAAGTGAAATAGGGATTACCTGAAGCGTCACCAAATCTTACTTCAACTCTTTTTCCTTTTGGGCTATTGGAATATGGTATTCTACAAGAAGCAGATCTATTTCTTGCTGAATATGCTAATAATACAGGGGCTTCAAAACCCGGCACTAATCTTTTATAACTATTTGTAGAAGCATTTGAGAAAGCATTAATAGCTTTAGCATGTTTGATAATTCCGCCTATGTAATGAAGACATGTTTCTGATAAACCTGCGTAATCATCCCCTGCAAATAAAGGCTCACCCTTATTCCAGATTGATTGATGTACATGCATTCCTGATCCATTGTCATTATAAACTGGTTTGGGCATAAATGTAGCTGTTTTACCATAAGCTTGTGCAACCATATGTACACAATATTTGTATATTTGAAGATGATCTGCACTGCCGACTAAAGTTCCAAATTTTAGTCCTAGTTCATGTTGAGATGGAGCCACTTCATGATGATGTTTTTCCATATCTAAACCCATTTCTATCATGGTAGATGTCATTTCGGCTCTTATATCTGTCGCAGAATCCACCGGGGGTACAGGAAAATAACCACCTTTATCTTTTGGTCTATGTCCCATATTTCCACCTTCCATTTCTGAACCAGTGTTGTAAGCTCCTTCCTCTGAATCAATGCTGTAAAAAGTATAGTCTTGATTGTTTCCAAATTTTACATCATCAAATAAGAAGAATTCTGCTTCAGGTCCAAAAAAAGTTTGATCTCCAATTCCAGATTCTTCAACAAATTTCTCAGCTTTCTTTGCTGTACTACGAGGATCGAGTTCATATGGTTTTCCATCTGAAGGTTCAATTACATCGCAGAATAAAATACATTGAGGTTGAGCAGTGAATGGATCCATCACAGCTGTAGATGCATCTGGTTTTAGAATCATATCGGATTCATTTATACCCTTCCATCCGGCTATAGATGAACCATCAAACATTATCCCTTCTTCAAATGTTTTTGCATCTATTGTATTAACCGTTTGAGCAGTGTGCTGCCATTTACCCTTTGTATCTGTAAACCTTAAGTCAACATATTTCACTTCTTTTTCTTTAAATAGTTTTAGTACTTTTTCTATATCAGACATTCTAATCTCCTTTTGTTAGATAGCTTTTTTGCCAGTTTCCCCAGTTCTAATTCTAATTATTTCTTCAACATTATAAACAAAAATTTTACCATCACCTATTCTTCCAGTTTGAGCTTTAGATTTTATTGCATCGATAACATCTTCCAATAAATTGTTCTCAATTATTAATTCAATCTTAATCTTTGGTAAAAAATCAACGGCATATTCAGCACCTCTATAAAGTTCTGTATGCCCTTTTTGTCTACCATAGCCCTTTACCTCAGAAACAGTTAAACCCAAAACTCCTACGTCATTAAGTGCATCCTTAACTTCATCAAGTTTGAAGGGTTTAATGATGGCTTCAACTTTCTTCATGCCCAAGACATGCAGGAAATGTGCCAATTAGCAATATCCCAGAAAAGTAGCACTTTTTATTTGTTTTATTAACTGCTAATAATAATATATGCTTAAAAAATATACAACTGATAGCTTAAAAACTATTCAATCATAAATTCTTTGATTAGATTTATTGCTTTTTCTAAGTTCTCCATTTTACTGGCATAAGATATTCTTATAAACCCTTCTCCTTTTGGTCCGAAAGAAGATCCTGGAACTGTAGCTAAATATTTTTTTTCTAAAAGTTCATGAGAAATATCTTTTGAGTTAAACCCTTTTTTTGTAACTTTAGGAAATACGTAAAAAGCGCACCTGGATTTACACAATTTATATTATTTATTTTGTTTAATTCACTAACTAAGAAGTTCCGTCTACTTTGAAACCTTTCAACCATATCATCTACACTCTTTTGCGAAGAATTTAGTGCTTCTATTCCAGCATATTGGGTAGCAGTATTAACACATGAATGACAGTTTATTGCCAGTTTTTCTGCAAAAGGGTAAAGCTTTTTTGGGAAAATACCATAACCGAGTCTCCAACCTGTCATAGCATATGTTTTTGACCAACCATCGAGGACAATAACTTGATCTTTTATTTGAGGAAAAGATAACAGGCTTTTATGTTTATTGCCATCGAAAGTTATACGGCTATATATTTCATCAGAAAGAATAAAAATATTAGGATGTTTTGCTAAACCGTTTGCTAATTTCTGAAATTCTTCTTTAGGAACAACTCCTCCTGTAGGATTTCCAGGTGAATTAAAAATTATTAACCTAGTTTTTTCTGTGATTAAAGATAATAATTCATCTGCATCAAAAGAGAAGTTATTCTCCATTCGGTGAGGAAGAGGCACAACAGTAGCCCCTGTGTAATCAATCATTGATCTATAAGCAATAAACCCAGGGTCTGGAGTAATAATTTCAACCCCAGGTTGACCAAACATTAGCAAAGTATAAAAAATTACAGCTTTGGCCCCAGGAGTAATAAGAATATTATTAGGATCGACATGAACATTATTTCTATTATTAAAATCATTACTTACACATTCTCTCAATTCCAGTAGACCATTAGAAGAGGTATACCCATGATGACCATCTTTCAGTGCTTTACAAGCAGATTCAATAATGTTGTCAGGAGTTGGAAAATCAGGTTGACCAATTCCAAGGTTTATAACATCATTACCAAGACTTAAAAGTTCATTAGAACGTGCTAAAATCGAAAAAGCACTATCACT
>JAOOJU010000066.1 GCA_028407765.1 Rickettsiales bacterium | reverse complement strand
TAATCTTAGAATTTGAAACCATATCTTTAAAAGAAAAACTAAAGTGGGAGTTATCAAGAACTAATGAACTTTTTCCTCATTATTATGGTATTTTAGACAAAAAATTAATTAGTAGAAAATTTACAGTGAACCCAAAAAATTATAACAATCGCATCAAATATCCTAATGAATAAATTATTATTGAAATTAAATTATTTGATTCCACCAGAAATTTCTCACTATTTATTTATGAAAATACTAAAGTATAATTTAGTAATACAAAAAATTGATGATGAAAACCTAGAATTAAAATTGTGGGGCAGAAGTTTTAAGAACCCACTTGGATTAGCAGCTGGCTTTGATAAAAATGCAGAGGCAATCAGTGGATGCTTTAATCTTGGTTTTGGATTCGTGGAGGTTGGAACTGTAACACCTAGACCACAAACTGGAAATACTAAACCAAGAGTATTTAGGATTCCTGAGTATAAAGCAGTTATTCAAAGGTTAGGCTTTAATAATAAAGGCATCGATTCTTTTTTGAATAATATTATTTCATATAAAAATAAATCAAAAAACTCAATTCTTGGATGTAATATCGGAAAAAATAAAGACACAGAAGATTTTATTTCAGACTATAGCCATCTACTCACAAAATGTGAGAGAGTTGCGGATTACATTGTTATAAATATTTCTTCACCGAATACTCCTGGGTTAAGAGAAATTCAAAAAAAAGAAACGATCAATATATTATTAAAAGAACTGGATTCTAAAAAAAGTAAAAAAATTCCTTTGTTGATTAAAATTTCTCCAGATATTGCCGATTCTGATTTAGAAAATATTTGTGATATTGCGTTGAAAGAAAAGTGGTTAGATGGAATAATTGTTTCTAATACAACAGTCTCTAGAGATTATTTAAAAAATAGGCCAATAAGAAATTCATGGAAAATAAATGAGAATGGAGGTTTATCTGGGCCACCATTATTTAATATTTCAAACTCTATTTTAAGTAAAACTTTTAAATTAACAAAAGGAAAGGTCCCATTAATTGGTGTCGGCGGGATTTCATCAGCAGAAGACGCATTTGAGAAAATAGCACTTGGAGCTAATCTAATACAAATATATACTTCTTTGATATATCAAGGTCCATGGGTTGTCCAAAAAATTTTAAAAGGATTAAGTAGATTGTTAAATACTAACGGTTTTAAAAATATTCAATCAGCAGTTGGACATAAAGTTAAGTGAACATGGATCAAAAACAAATAATAGAGATTTCTGGGCTTTCACAATTAACAGAAAAATATAATTCCTTTTTAATTGATTTGTGGGGTGTGGTCCATAATGGAATAAATCTTTTTCCAAATATAATATTCTTACTCCAAAAGCTAAAAAGTGAGAATAAACAAGTTATTTTTATTACAAATGCTCCAAGAAGATCATCAACAATAAAGGAACAAATCAAAGATTTCGGTTTAAGTTCGTCATTATTTAGCAATATCATTTCATCAGGAGAGATTTCTTGGTTGAGAATGAAAGAGATTGTTTCAGATAAAAAAAAAAATTGTTTTCATATAGGTCCACCGAGAGATAATCACCTCACTGAAGATTTAGATATAAATTTAGTCAAAGAACCAAGTAAAACTGACTTTATTCTTAACACAGGTCCATGGGGTGATAATGATACCCTTGAAAACTATAAAGATATTTTAATTAAACTGTACAAATTTAACCCAATAATGATATGTGCTAACCCAGACAAAAAGGTAATTCGAGGCAAGAATTTCATGATATGTGCAGGTTTACTAGCGGAATATTATGAAGATTTAGGAGGTAAAGTAGAATATTTTGGTAAACCATATCATGAAATTTATAAATCTTCTTTAGAGTTGATTATTGAGAAAGATAAAAATAAGGTTTTAATCATTGGAGACTCTTTGGAAAACGATATTCTTGGAGCTATAAACCAATCAATTGACAGCCTTTTAGTTACAGATGGTATTCACAGAGAAGTAAATAATAATAAGAATATTGATCTTGAAAAATTAAATGATTTAATGATGAAAAAAGACATACATGCAAACTATGTGATAAAAGAGTTAATTTGGTAAAAAATGAGGGAATAATTGTCAAAAAAATATAATAAAAATGATTGGAATGAACTAACTACTAAAGAGTTAAGAGGAAAGAGTAAAAGCTCTCTTGAATGGGAAACACCTGAAGGTATCAAAGTAAAACCTTTGTACACAGAAGAAGATTTAAAAAACTTAGAACACTCAAATGGTTTCCCTGGTTTACCTCCTTTTACTAGAGGTCCTAGAGCAACTATGTATGCCAATAGACCATGGACTATAAGACAATATGCTGGTTTCTCTACTGCAGAAGAGTCTAATAAATTTTATAAAGAAGGTCTAAAAAATGGGGTTATGGGCTTGTCTGTTGCATTTGATTTAGCTACACATAGAGGTTACGATTCTGATCATTCTCGTGTTGTAGCAGATGTAGGAAATGCTGGAGTAGCAATTGATTCTATTGAAGATATGAAAGTTCTTTTCGATGGTATTCCCTTAAATAAGATGAGTGTTTCAATGACAATGAATGGAGCTGTTCTGCCGGTTCTGGCATCATTTATTGCTGCTGCGGAAGAACAAGGTTGTCGTCAAGATGAAATAACTGGAACAATTCAGAACGATATTTTGAAAGAATTTATGGTAAGGAATACGTATATATATCCACCAAAACCAAGTATGAGAATTGTCGCAGATATTATTGAATATACTTCAAAAAAAATGCCAAAGTTTAACTCAATATCTATTAGTGGATACCATATGCAAGAAGCAGGCGCAAACCAAGTTCAGGAATTAGCATACACATTAGCCGACGGCTTGGAATATGTCAAAATAGCTTTGGAAAGAGGTTTGGAAATTGATCAGTTTGCTCCTAGATTATCATTTTTCTGGTCTATTGGAATGAATTTTTTTATGGAAATTGCTAAGATGAGAGCTGCTCGTTTCATGTGGTCAGAGATGATCAGTGAGTTTAAACCTAAACAAATGAAAAGCTTAGCTTTAAGAACACACTGTCAGACATCAGGTGTGTCTTTGACTGAGCAAGACGCATATAATAATGTTGTAAGAACAACAGTGGAAGCAATGGCAGCAGTATTTGGTGGCACTCAGTCATTACACACAAATAGTTTTGATGAGGCTCTAGCTTTACCGACATCATTTTCTGCTAGAATAGCTAGAAATACCCAACTTATCTTAGCTGAAGAAACAGGGATAACCAACGTAATTGACCCATTAGCCGGTTCATATTATTTAGAAAACCTTACTTCAAGTATGATCAAAGAAGCAAGAAAATTAATGGCAGAAATAGATGAAGCAGGTGGAATGGTCAAAGCTATTGAATTAGGGATTCCAAAAATGAGAATTGAAGAGAGTTCTGCTAAAAGGCAAGCTAGAGTTGATTCTAATGAAGAAACAATAGTTGGAGTGAATAAATATAGGCCTGAAGAAAAACAGGATATCAATATTCTTTCCATTGATAATGAACAAGCAAGAAAAGAACAGATTAAAAGGTTAAATTTAATAAAAAATAATAGGAATCAGTCTAAAGTAAATTCATGTTTAGAAAAGTTGAGTGAAGGTGCAAAAAGTAGTGATAACCTACTTGAATTATCTATTGAAGCGGCCAGAAACAGATGTACAATTGGCGAGATAACCAATGCTCTGGAGAAGGTTTATAACAGACATAAACCAACCTCTAGAACTATTTCAGGAATTTATGCAGATTCAAGTAAGTCAAATAATATGTTTGATGAGGTAAAACAAGAAATAAATCTTTTTGCTGAAAAGGAAGGAAGAAGACCAAGAATTCTGGTAGTTAAAATGGGACAAGATGGTCATGACAGAGGTTCCAAACTTATAGCAACTGCCTTTGCAGATTTAGGTTTTGATGTAGATGTAGGACCTTTATTCCAAACCCCTGAAGAAGCTGCAAAGCAAGCTGTTGAAAATGATGTTCATATTATTGGAGTATCTACATTAGCTGCAGGCCATAAAACCCTAGTTCCTTTATTAATGGACGAGCTGAAAAAAGTTGAAGCAGACTCCATTAAAGTTATATGCGGGGGAGTTATACCTCCGCAAGA
>JAOOJU010000064.1 GCA_028407765.1 Rickettsiales bacterium | reverse complement strand
GGTTTGTAAAAATAAGTTAAATAAAGCCTGTAGGGAGAAGAGTTTGGTAGATTATTTATTAAAATAATATTTTTTCAATTACATCTTGAATAGTTTAAGTAAGTGATTGATAATTTGTTTCACAATTGAGAGGGTTAGAGAGGTTTACTGAAATGCTAGTTTTTGCAATCATAGCGTTGATAATATTTGGAAATTTGATTTATGCTTATCAATGTATTTTTCAAACACGAAAGTACATTGATAAATATGGCTTTGGCGAAGGTAGCGCAATTATGACAAGACTTGTTGGCACTTTTGCTGCGGGCTTTGCAGTCACCTTAACTATTGCTTTACTCACTTCTATCGAAGGCGCTTGGTTGCTGTTTGTTTATGGTTTTGTACAAGCATGTATCGGGGCAGTTGTTTGCTTTCAAACTATTCATAGTTATTGGGGTTCTGTTGACGGTGTAAAGACATCTGCTGAAGGGTACGTCGCCCCTGCCATAATAGCATTTTTAAACTTGATGGTGCTTATTACTGGTTGGGATTTACTGTTTAAAATATGAATATTGAATTTCAGAATGTAGGGGAATTTTTTTGCGGTCTAAGAGGTGCGCAGAGACAGGTATGAGCCATAGGTTTTCGTTAAATTAAGCTACTTTTTGAAACCATACTGGAAAGGGATCAAGTACTTTATGATATGAATTGGGATTTTCAAGATAGTTCTTTATCAAACAAGCATCCAGTCTCTCACGAATATTCTTTTCATCCATCTCAGATTTTAAACCTATAAAAACAATTTCTTGTCGACGGTCACCAAAATCTTTATTCCAATATTTATCCATTAACGCATCAAAATTAGGTTCCTTTGGCCAACGATCTTTTGGAACAGTCGTCCACCACCTACCAATTCCCTGATGACGAACAAACGCACCAGCCTGAGAAACTTCACCAATAAATTCAGGTCGACTTGAAATCCAAAAAAAGCCTTTAGATCTAATTACACCTTGCCATTCTTGATTAAAAAAACTATGGATTTTTGATGGATCAAACGGTTCGCGGGCTAAATATACAAAACTTGTAATCCCATACTCTTCTGTTTCTGGAACATGATCTTTAAAGCTATAGAGTTCTTTTGCCCACAAAGGATGTGTATGAGCTTGTTTAAGATTAAACAAACCAGTACCAATAACTTCTTTCAGATTTACAGTGGAGTGTGAGCATTCAAAAACTTTTGCCTCAGTATTAAGCCCACTTATAATTGCTTTAACAGTTTTTAATTCTTCAGAGGATATTAAGTCAATTTTATTCAATAGAATTACATTAGCAAACTCAATTTGTTCGACAAGAAGATCAACAAGTGTTCGTTCATCATCTTCTAGACTTTCTCCTTTATCTTTTAAAAAATCAGTGGAGCTATAATTTTTTATAAGATTTGCAGCATCTACAACAGTCACCATTGTGTCAAGTTTTGCCACATCGGATAAACTTGCTCCATCCTCATCACGAAAGTCAAAAGTAGTTGCCACTGGTAAAGGTTCAGAGATACCGGTGCTTTCTATAAGTAGGTAATCAAATTTACCTTCGGTTGCTAATTCTCTAACTTGTACCAAAAGATCCTCACGTAAAGTACAACAAATACATCCATTACTCATTTCTACAAGTTTCTCTTCAGTTTGAGATAAGTTACCACCTCCACGTTCTACTAGATTAGCATCAATATTTACTTCACTCATATCGTTTACAATAACTGCAACCTTGAGACCTTGTCGATTGTTAAGGATATGATTTAAAAGAGTTGTTTTACCTGCACCAAGGAACCCTGATAATACTGTGACTGGAAGTTTTTTATCTAAAACTTTCATTATAAATTCCTCACAAAATTTAATTAAGTTAAAATCTCATACTAAGTGTTATAATATAACATTTCAACAATAAATTTATCTGGGTGTAAAATTATAAAACCAAGCTTCTAAAGAGCAGGGATTCTATACTTCTGGATAGTGGCGGAGAGACGGGGAAAAGAATACGTTAAATTTAGATAACAAAAACTTGATATTCATATTAATCTTTTATTAAATATTCTTACAGAATAATATTTATATAATTAGACTTATAAATTTATTGATTAATAATGGATAGAAGAAAATTTATCGAATATTCAGTTAAAGCAATTGCTTTGGCTTCTCTACCTATGATTAATCTTTTTCCAAAAGTAAATTTATCTGAAGATAAAAAAAAGCTACCTTGGAAGAGTAAAACACTTAAATTTCCATTAGAAAATTTTAAGCTTCAAAGTGGAGAAACTTTAAACAATGCATTTTTGTTAGTTGATGTTAATGGCGAATTAAATTCTTCAAAAAGTAATGCAATTATATTTGCCACATGTTTTGCGGGAAGCCACAAATTTAATCAAATGGCATATGGAACTGATAGAGCTCTAAACCCATTAAAATATTGCATTATAACACCAAATTTATTTTGTAGTGGTCATTCATCTTCCCCAAGTAATACTGCTCCGACTCAAGATGGCCCGAGATTTCCCTCTATTACATATTACGACAATATAAATGCTCAAGATAAATTAATATCACAATATTTTGGTATAACTAACCCGCTGATGTATATTGGCTTTTCTATGGGTGCACAGCAGGCTTTCCATTGGGGTGCGTTACATGGAGATAAGACCGGTGGTATTATTCCCTTATGTGGAACCGCAAAAACTACAACACAAAATTGGATAACTTTAGAAGGATGTAAGTTAGCTTTGCAATCAGATATTAATTATAATAATGGAGATTATATTTCACCTCCTAAAAAGGGTTTAAAAGCTTTTTCTAGAAATTATACATCAACCTTATTTGATAAGGAAGGATATGAAGAGGGATTACATCTCAATTTATTTGATGGATTTGAAGATACTGAGTCATACTTAGATTATATGGATGCTTTTTTTGGAAGTATCGATGCTAATGATTTATTAGGTATGTTGAATACATGGCAAATGGGAGATGTAGGGAAACATCAAAAATTTAATAACAATACTAAAGAAGCTCTTGCGAATATTAACTGTCCAGCTCTGGTTATGCCTAGTTCAACTGATTTATCTTTTCCAGCAAGAAATAATATTCCTGAGGTTAATGAAATGTCAGAAGCGGAACTGGTTGTTATTAACACAAAACATGGACACTTGGCTGGAGGAATGTCAACGGCATTAACATCTCAAGAAGATGTAACTTTTATTGATAAAAATATAAAAGAATTTTTAAAAAAAATAACCTAAACATATTTTTTAATCACTTTATTACCCTCACCATTGAATCGATGTTTTCATGTTCATTGTACAAATACTATTCATGGGAGGGGTAATCTTGGGGGATAAAATTACAAAATTAAGGCTCTAAAGATTAGGGAATCTATGACTTTCAGATAGTGGCGGAGAGACAGGAAAAAGGCCAGGATTACTTCTTAGTAGATTTATTAGCCTGCGAAAAACCTCTATCAAGTTTAGAAAAATTTTGCTTTTGTTTTTCTTACGTCTCCATAGCCAGATACTGTTTCAGCAAGTTCATCAATAGGATAAATTTTTCCACAACACTTGAAAGGTTTATTAATTATAAAAATAGGGAATATGATTTCGTTATTAGGTGTATCTAATTTGTACTGGGCAAAATAAGAGTTTTTTATGCAATAGCTGAGTGGGTTTGCCTACAACTTTAGTACCACTAATGTTTACAAACATCATTAATGAGAGGCCTATGTTAAGGATCTACTTTAGGTTATCAAAGACACTATATCTTGACATTTTAGCTTTATTCCTCACTATACAGAAATGTCAGATCAAATTATTATTTCATTATTATTGTTGTTACTTGTAATATTTTTTATATGGGGAAAATTTCGTTATGATGCAGTAGCATTAGTAATGTTATCTGTTTTTGTAGTTTTAGGTTATGTTGCTCCTTCAAATGCATTTTCAGGGTTAGGTCATCCTGCAGTGGTTACAGTCGCCTTAGTCCTTTTAATAAGTAAGGGCTTAGAGGCATCAGGATTTATTTCTATTATAGGAGGAAAATTAGAAAAAGTTATAACCTCACAGTTTCAATTTATTTTAATTATTTGTTTTATAGTAGCTATCTTATCTTCTTTTATGAATAATATCGGTGCAATGGCAATGTTGTTACCTATTACACTAGGAATATGCAAAAAAATGGAATGGAACCCATCCAAAGTTTTAATGCCTCTAGCTTTTTCATCTATTTTGGGAGGAATG
>JAOOJU010000063.1 GCA_028407765.1 Rickettsiales bacterium | reverse complement strand
GATCACGAAGAGGAAAATGTTTCATCTGTTTCATGTATAGATGATCTCATCAATAATTTTAGTATTTGGATTAGAAGGTTTGCGACATTTAAGGAATTATTCTTTTTTAAGGAGATTCTATTAAGGTTAGGAGTTGATTGTATTGAAATTGGAAACTATTTAATTGCATCAAAACTATCATCATCAAATCTTAAAAATAACTTTAAAGCATTCTGTCTAGAATGGGATAGATCTTTTCAAGAGCTTAGTTTAGACGAAAAGGCAGCGGAGGAATATGATAAGATTTGTGAAAATGAAAGAAAATACGTTAAGACTTTTGTAGAAAAAAACTGCAATGATTTTGTTTATTTAGACGAGAAAATTTACTGTAAAAGAAATATTCAATCTAGTAATTTTGTGAAATTTGAAAAGCAGATTAAAAAAATGCTTTTGAGTAAAAATAGATTAATGAGAAAAAAAATAAGTCAATTTATAATTGATTTTTTTCCAAATTTAAAAGTTAATACAAGTAGATACTGGAATGATATAAAAGCAAAAGATAATAGACTGGTAAATTATTCAGAGATTCTAGAATTACAACCAAGTATTCTCTCTGAAATTTATTTATGGCTAAACTTAAGAGGAGAAAACTCGGCAATTTTAGCTTCAAATATTTATGACATTAAAGAAACATCTCTGGATTGTTATGCATTTATATCTAGCTCGTTTAAAAATAGAACACCTATTGTCTTACAAGCCTCACTTAATGCTATTGGGCAAAAAGAAAATTATAAAGGAAAAAATATTCAAGGATATCTAATGCCCAAAAATGGTGTAATGGATTTTGTTTCTTCAGCAACAAATGCCTCAAGAGATTTTTTTCTAGAAACTGGAAACTCTTCTTTTTTATACGGTATAGGGCTTGACCATATTAATTATGAAAATGATTTGCCGTTAGGAAGAGCAAAAAGATTTTTATCTAAATCAATGAACAGTGAATTAGTGACACATTATGTAATAGATGGCTCAAAAAAATTTAAGATTAAGAATGAAAATGATAAATCATATATTAGAGCCTATGAGCCAGTTATAGAATATGCATTATCTTTAATGGATAACATCTCATCAAAAAAACACTATATCTTTGATAAAGAAATTTGTGCAGGCGAGTTAAATTATATTGAGAATAATAATAATGCCATTATTCCGACTCCGGAAAATTTTCAACTATTTGTTGATGTTTACAGAAAAAAAGTTGAACAAAAAAAATTATATCCAATAATCAAAAGGCCAATGCTATTTATTGGAAATTTAGGAACAACGCATCACGGAAGCGACTCATCTTCACCTAAAGTTGAAATAGCAAAGGAATGGAAAAAGAAAATTCAAAGATATAATTTTGTTTCTGCAGTCCTTCATGGTACAACACAGACTCACTCAGATTACCTTAAAAGATCAACTGGTGGATGTCATAAAGTAAATGTGGCAGGAGATTTTTTAGAAACAATGATTAATAGTCTTCCAGTGGAATTATATGAAGCTATTTTAAAAAACAAAAACGAAAAAAAAAAGTCTTTATATTTAATTGCATCAAAAATAAAAAAACTCGATACTAATTCAAAAAAAAAAATAATTGACGCTATGGAAAGTCATTGTGACTCAATTCAAAAAAATATAAACTCACCAAAACTTACTCCAAACGATATTTCATATTTTAAATACAGACCGTATAAATATACAAAAACTCAAGCACAGGAGATTCTCAACGTAATAAATATAAGGTTGAATAAAGCTAAAATAATTAAAATCAGTGACATTAAATATACTTGTGACTTTTCAGCATCAATGATCGAAGTCCCATTTAATAATTTTTATAAAAAAGTGGTTAAATCTATTTATGAAGAAGGTATCAATAACTTTCATATTGATGTGGGTGATGGACAGTTTATTACGCGAAAAATAGATGCATTAAAAAAAGTAAAATTCTTGAAGAAGAATTTTTCCAAGATCACTCTTCATTGTCATTTAATGGTAAAAAATCCGCAAAAGCTGAAGGAAAATAAAAAGTCCTACATTGAAGAATATGTTGCGGCAGGGTGCAAAAAAATTGCAGTACACGAGAGATCATTTGTTGATGAAAATGATTTACTTCTAGCATTTAATTTAATAAGAAAGTATAAAGCAAAACCTGGAATAATTATAGAAACATATAGAAACATAGATGAAAACCTTCTTCAACTATTAGTTGAAAATGAAATAGAATGGGTTGTAATTATGGGTGTAGTAATTGGTTATGGTGGACAAATCTTTGATAATAAAATTATTTCAAAGATTAAATCCTTAAAGTCTTATTATAGAAGTATAGATAAAGACATAATTATTGAAGTAGATGGAGGGTTGACTGAAGATAACATTCAAATGTGTATTGACGCTGGTGCACAAATTTTATCTGGATGGTCAATTGTAAAGAGTCCATCACTTAACGGTATATTAAGCAAAGTAAAAAAAATTAAAAAAATCTGTGGTAGATAAATCATGCCAGTAAACCTAATTATTCCTATGGCTGGAATAGGTGACAGATTTAAAAAAGCTAATTATAAAAATTATAAACCATTTATCAAGATCCATAAAAAATTTATGTATGAGTATGTAACAAAAAATTTTCCTATTCATGTCAAAGTTTGGATTATAACTTGCAGGAAATATATAAATGAATATCAATTAAATTACTTAAAAAAAAGGAAAGTAAAACTTTTATTTATTACTCCACATAAACTTGGTCCTGCATATAGTATATTTAAGTGTAAAGATAAACTTCCATTAGACGAAAGTTTTTTTATATCTTATTGCGATATAGATTGGGATTGGGATTTTAAAAGAATAGAAGAAAAAACTCATAATGATGGAATAGTATTTACTCATAATAAGTTTCATCCGCATAAATTACTCAATAATTATTCAGCCTTTTGTAAAACTAAAAGTAACAAACTTATTTGTATTAAAGAGAAAGAATCTTTTACAAGAAATTGGATTAATGAAGATTTATCTATTGGAGTTTTTTATATCAAATCTGGATATGATATGATTAATTCAATTTGTAATTTGATAAAAAATAATGTGACTGTATCTAACGAATACTTCCCATCTCTGATTTTTAACGAACTAATTAAAATCAAAAGAAAAATTATTACGATTAATCTAGATTATTTCATCCATTGGGGGGTACCAGATCAATTGGAGGACTACAAAAATTGGTATGAAAAGATAACAAATATAAAAAAAAAAGAATTTCAGCTCATAAATAGCTCTAATAATGAATTAGTTATGTGTATGGGCGGAAAAAGCAAAAGAATCAAGAAGCTGAAGATGGGTAATAAAGCATTCATAAATATTTTTTCTAAACCAATGTTTCAATTTATAACTCAATTTTTTCCACACAACAGGAAATCTGTCATACTAACTAAAAAACTTTTCAATGAAAAAAAAGATTTTTTTAAGAGTTATACCAATATTTTACTAAATAAAAATACTAATTCACAAATTGAAACTTTGAAGTTATCACAAAAAGATCTTGTTAAGAAAAACAACTTTTTTTTATTATCTTCAGATGCCTTTGGCTTCTTTGATAACAAATTTTTTAATAAACTATCTAACAAAGAAAACAATGATTTGATAATCTTTGTTTTTAAACCCACAATGATTCAGAAAAATCAAGGTAATGCTCATACGTATGTTAGTTTTGACGATAAAGGTAAAATAAAGTCAATTAATATAAAAAATAAGAAAAATTCGAATGATTTAGGTTTAGCAGGCTTCTTTTGGTTTAAAGATGGAGAAATATTTGATAATTTAAATAAAATAAACATTAATCAAGACACTGAGTTGGTAATAGATCATTTCATCAACTATTTACTTAAAAAAAATTATAATATTGGCTACGTTAAATTAGAAGATTACATTCATCTTGGTACAGTCAATGAGTTACTTGAGTTTAATTTCTGGAAAAAAAAATTTTCTTAGTAGAATTATTCTTTAACCCATTCATCTACTCTTTTTGTACATACTGCATCTATAGCTATTGTTGCATCATCGAAAATTTTTTTTATAAAAGATATTTTTTCCTTAACATTATTTTCATTAATTAATTCTGGTGAAACGATACAAAATTTAAATTTAGATAACTTCAGCATTTTAATTTGATCTATATTCAATGGAAATTTCGAAAAATGATCAATCCAAAGCCAGCTCGTATATTTTTTGAGTTTTATTGCTCTA
>JAOOJU010000062.1 GCA_028407765.1 Rickettsiales bacterium | reverse complement strand
GATAAAACTAATTTTATTTCAGCATGGTGTTGCAAGAGAGATAAGTACTTTTTGCGATTATCTTGTTCCTTTTTTGGAAGGAGCAAATTCAGATATTTTTATTACATATAATAAAACATCAAAAAGATTGTACAGTGATTACTTTTTGAATTCTGCAAGAAATTTTGATGTTGGAGTTTCTAAAGATTATTATATTAAATCAAAGCAGGTTGAAAAAAAAAAATTTCCTGAAATTCTATATAATTTTACTGGCGTTTACTCTAATCAGAGATTAATTTCAAGAGGATTACTTGATTTTGAGATTGCACAGTTCGAAATACTTATATTAAATAAAATTTTAAAGAATCTACCTCGTAAAATTATGTTTAAAACATATCCGAATACATGGGATTATCCAGATAATGACCCAATTTTGGAGGTTGCAAATAGTATAGATAATATAGTTGTTTATGATAAAAACGTTGATTCAAGGTTTTTGATGCATAAATCAAGAGTTATAGTTACATCCAGGTTAACAAGCACTTTAAGTTGGTCAATTATGTCAGGAAAACCTGTTATTTTCTTCAATGTTGATGATGAGTATTTTTGGAGAAATGATGCTATGAAATTAATGAGAAATTCCATTATTGTTTTTGATAAAAAAGATAAAGACTTCTATTCAAAAGTTCATTCTTTTTTGAAAAAACCTATTGAGGAGATTGAATTTCTTTATTCACAAAAAAGAGCAACAAGACAAAAATTTGTTAAAAAATATATTTCATCAAATAAAGATAGAGTAGGAAAAAAAATATCAAAAATACTTCTTAATATTTAACTTTTTGAAAAATTTATTACGAAAGCCTCACTCATTTTTGATCCTGAATGCATACCTCTAAATTTTGCTAAATTTTGAATAGATTCGTAGGATCGAGAGTGAGGAGGATTTCGCATTTCTGAGTTATAGCAATTTAATGCTTCAATTTTTTTTAAAATATGTAAACTTATATCTTCATAGTGATTTGGTGAAAATGGTGAAATAAAATTATTTGCCCAATCTGTGGATGAAGGTATTTCACATTCAAAAATTTTTGAGTTTTCTTTCATGAAAATTGGCCTAAAGACTGTTTTAACAGCCTGGAATGTGATTCTGTGATCAATGTTCAAGTCTGACCTGAAATGAGTAAAAATTTCATTTGGTTTAATGTCTTTAACGTTTCTTTCAATATATTTGATAATATCTAATAATGGGATTGAATCAAATTTATTGTCTGGAAAATCACCAACCTTAAGTAATTTTGCACCAATTATTTTTGCAGCTTTTTCACAACTCTTTAATCGTTGATTGATTTCATTTTGTGAAGATTGACTTCTTGATTCGCAACCATTTGAAAGGATTAAAATTTTAATATCAAAACCTTGGCTGACCCTTTTAATTAGAGTTCCACCGCAAGCTAATATTTCATCATCAGGATGAGCAAATATGGCAAGAATATTTTTTTTCATATATGGACAATATCACTATAGTTTTTTTAACTCTATTTAAATCTTATTTGCGAAGTTTAAAAAATTAATATCCTTCACTTTTCTAAATAATTCCAGAATCAATTAAAAATTCAGCATATTTTACGTCATCCATACTTTCTATATCTAACGAGTTCTTTTCAGGAATCTTTATCCAGACATTTTTAGCGCCAAAAATTTTTTTATTATTTAAAAAAGATTTTGTTTTTAAACAAATTAGATTTCCAAATTTATAGAAAGTTGGCTTTTTTTGTTTATTATACATTTTAGACCTTTCATTTTTAAAAATAAAATCTACAAAACTTCCTTTTATTTGTCTTTGATTATAAGCATGATTATTGTGACTTACTCTAGAAATAGTTAATATAGTATCAAAGCTTTCATTTATTTGAATCTTGTTAATGACTTTATTTATATGCTCTGTATTTACAAAAGGTGAAGTTGGTTGAAACAGAAATATAAAGTCAGGTAACTGTCTATTATTTTCTTTAAAAAATTTTAGGCAATGCAAAATTGAACTTTCTGAGGAACTCGAATCTGTAGATAGATTTTTGGGTCTATCTAATACTTCAATTCCGAAACTTTTAGCGTATTTTTTAATTTTAGGATGATCAGTTGAACAAATTACATCATCAAATAGATCTTTATTATTCATTATTTGATTAAATGTATAAAATAGAAGTGGTTTACCCTTTATCTTTACCAGGTTTTTTAGAGGAATCGATTTTGATCCTCCTCTTGCCGGTATAAATGCTAATATTTTTTTTTTAATTGTTTTTCTCTTTTATTGATTAAACCCAATTTATGTTCGGTAAAATCTGATTTTTATCTATATTATTTTTAAATTTACTGAGATATTTTATTAATTTTACAAGTGTTTCAATTTTTAATTTTTCTGAATTTAGGCCTAATTTTTTAAATTCATTATGTACGGGATTATAATAATGTTCTTCCAACTCAATTCTAGGATTTTTTATTTTTTTTATAGTTATATCCTTCAGTCCACATATTTTTCCAGCTTCAGTAACCATCTTGGCAAGTTCATTTACGGAAAAAACTTCAGTAAATTGATTTAATATTTTCATTTGACCATTATTTGGTGGATTAGAGATTGCTATGTGTATACATTTTAGTGTATCCTTAATATTTATATACCCTCTTTTTTGATTACCTTTTCCATAAACAGTTAAAGGAACACCATTAAGTGCTTGAACAACAAACCTATTAATAATAGTTCCAAATACTGAGTCATAATAAAAACATGTATTTAGCCTTTCATCCAGCTCAGTTTCGTTAGTAAATAAACCATAAACTGGACCTTGCATTAAATCTGTAACTCTTAGGCCCCATGCGCGGACATAAAAATAAAGCAGATCAGTATCTAATATTTTAGTAGTATGATAAAGAGAGCCACCTTGGCGAGGAAACAAAAACCTATCTTCCCTGTTTTTATGTGTTATATCTATAAAACCCTCTTCAATATCAATATTAGGTGTCCCATATTCTCCCATGGTACCAAGTTTAATTATGTGTGGAAAAATTCCAGTTTCTTTTGAAGCTTGAACTATATTGAACGTAGTAATTAAATTATTTTGTAGTGTATACGAAGCTTCGGAGTAACCTTTCATGGAATAAGGAGCTGATGGTTGTTCTGCAAAATGGATGATACAATCAGGTTTAAAATTTTTGAATATTTCAACGATTTTTTTATAGTTGCAAATATTCAAAATCTTAAAATCTACTTTATTTTTTTTGCAAATTTTATTCCATATTTTTATTCTAAATTCTAGAGAACTAATAGGGAAGATAGGTTTAATTCCAAGTTTTTTTGATATTTTTCTTTTATCATAATTATCAATACTCAAAACTTTATAGTTGAGTTTTGATAAAAAAATAGAAACAGGCCACCCTAAATATCCATCTCCACCAAACTCTATTATTTTTTTTTTCATTCTTCTTTTTTTATATTCAAATGATTTTCTACGTTTTTTATTGTCTCAATTTCAGTCATTTGCCATGATTCAATTGTTGAGCCTCCAATGTGTGGAGTCAAGATAACATTATCATTTTTTTTCGCATAATTTAAAAAAGGATGATTTTGAATATTTTTTTTAAATCCTGTTTTAAACTCTCCATCAAAAACGTCCATAGCTACTCCTCTTAGTTTATTATTTTTCAAATATTTTAAAACAGCTTTCCAATCAATTATTTCACCTCGTGATGTGTTAATTAAAAAAGAATTTTTTTTCATAGATGAGATAATTTTACTATTAATTAAGTTTTCAGTATTTTTTTCATGTGGCACATGAACACTTAAAATATCTACATTTTTAGCAAGTTCATTTAACTTTAAAATTTTTTTATATTTTTTATTTGTTACCATAGGATCGTAATATGATATTTTCATATTGAGTGCACTAGCATATTTTGCTAATTGATTTCCTATTCGACCTAATCCGACTATACCGAGTTTCATGGAAGATAACATCTTTAAACCACCAAACTCCCATCTTGACCAATTTCCAGCTAAAACGGATTTTGAAGCAGGTAAGATATTTCTTGTAATCATGATAATTAATCCAAGTGTTAATTCTGGAGTGGCTGTAATTTTTTTTAGAAATTTTTTTTTATTTTTTAACGTAACTACTTTTATTTTTTTTTTTTTACAAAACGCCATATCTATATGCGGGTGCCCCGTTGTATTAGAACCTAAAACCTTTAATTTTTTATACTTTTGTAATCTTTCTTTATTGAAAAA
>JAOOJU010000065.1 GCA_028407765.1 Rickettsiales bacterium | reverse complement strand
TCATAATTTTTTTCTTTAAAAGGTGCATCTTTTATTTTATCGTCTATGTAAATATTTGATTCACCTGTATTGCACAGAATGTGAAATTCATGTGATATATCACCACCAATTTCTCCACTTAGTGCTTGAACAGGCACAATGTCTAAACCCATTTTTTCAAATATACAAATATATAAATTGAAAAACATTTCATAGGTTTTCAGTGCATTAATTTTATCTATATCGAAACTGTAAGCATCCTTCATTATAAACTCTCTAGCTCGCATAACACCAAATCTTGGCCTTATTTCATCTCTAAATTTTGTTTGAATGTGGTATAAGTAAAGTGGCAAAGTTTTATAACTTTTAATTAGATCAGTTCCTATGGAGGTAACCATCTCCTCATTTGTAGGACCATATAATAAATCTTTATTATGACGATCTGTGATTCTTAACATTTCTTTTCCATAGCTATCATAACGGTTACTTGTTTTCCAGATTTCAGAACTTTGAATAGTTGGCATTAAAAATTGGTTTATATTCAAGCGCTCATGTTCTATTTCAATGATTTTTCTAATTTTTTCAAGAACTCTGAAGCCTAGGGGCAACCATGTATAAATTCCAGATGATTCCATTTTTATCATTCCTGATCTAATCATTAAAATATGAGAATTAATCTTTGCTTCTGATGGGGACTCTTTTTGAGTTGGAATAAAGAATTTTGAAAGTTTCATTACGCAAAATATCGAAAAATTAAAAAAATTAAAACCCACAAAAAACCGGAGAATAAACTATTCAAAATAAATTTTCTTTTTAAATTAGGATTTTCAGGTGCTCCTGGATCAAAACCTTTCTCAATATTTTTTTGTTTTTTAATCCCTAGAGGTAAAAAAATAAAAAGGCTAATCCACCAGATTACCAAATATAATACCAATCCATTTGAGATAGACAATTCCTACTCCTGTTCAAGTTCTATAAGTGTTCCATTAAATTCTTTTGGATGTAAAAATAAAACAGGTTTATCATGTGCACCAATCTTGGGCTCTCCATCACCAAGAATTCTCATATTATTAGACAACAAATGATCACGCATTTTAAAAATATCTTTTACTTCTATACATATATGATGAATCCCACCATTTTTATTCTTTTCTAAAAAGTTATTTATCGGAGAATTTTTACCAAGAGGTTGCATAAGTTCAATTTTAGTATTATTTAACTCTACAAATGAAACACTCACCCCGTGATTTGGATAATCATGAATTTCTGAAACTTTTCCACCAAGAATATTCTTATATAAATTTATAGCTTCACTTAAGTTATTTACAGCTATTGCCACATGGTTAAATTTTGTAATCATAGTTGAACCCTCATAATTTTTAATTCAATTATAGGTTTTATCCCAAATTGCTTTTTAGTAAAGTTTCTTATCCTTTTTGTTAATTGCTCTTCAAGTATATTGTCATTTATGGAATTATGAACGATTTCTAAAAAAAATTCTTCTATTTTAATTATTAAAGTATTTTTTTCTTCAATATCATCTTCATCTAAAATGGTTAAAGATGAAACTATTGGTTTCGTGATTAAATCATTCTCAATATTTAAAATCAAAACAACAATGATATGGCCTTGGTCATTTATTTTCTGAATTATATTGAATATTTTTTTATCTATTGAGAGTATTCTGTTTCCTTTTAAAGCTTTTCTTCCAGCAAAAACTTTATCTATAATTTTTGAATTACCATCCTTATTTAAACAAACCATATCACCATTTTCAACAAGGATAGTTTTATTTATCCCTGATTTTTTTGCAAAGTCTGCGTGTTCATTTAGATGTTGGTATTCACCGTGTACTGGTATTACAATTTCAGGATTAACCCATGAATACATTTTTTTAAGTTCAGGTTTAGATGGATGACCAGAAACATGAATGAGTGAATCATTATGATCAATATATCTGTAGCCATTTTTGATCAATTGATTTTTTAGATTATTAATTTGTTTTTCATTGCCTGGAATTTCTCTTGATGAAAACATTATTAGGTCATCTGAAGTTAATGAAAAATTAGGATTATTCCCATTAACTAATTTGTAAAGTGCAGCTCTATTTTCTCCTTGACTACCAGTACATATTAAAACTGTATTTTCATCTGAAAGAACCTTACCCTCTTCCTGAGTTAAAAAATCAGAAACATTCGTTAGGTAATTATTTTCTTTTGCAGCATCATATATTTTCTCTAGAGATCTTCCTAATAAAACACAACTTCTATTATACATATCCGCTACATGTCCAATAGTTTCTAATCTGGCTATATTAGATGCAAAGCAAGTAACAATGATCTTTCCAGACTTTTTTTTTGAAAAAACATCTTTGAAATTATTTCTAACATCATTTTCTGAACCAGATTCTTTAACATTAAAAACATTAGTAGAGTCGCATACAAGCGCGTGAACGCCATCTTTTTTTATCTTTAAAAATTTTTCTTTAGTAATAGCTTCACCCACTAATGGGATGGGATCAATTTTCCAATCACCTGTATGAAAAATATTTCCTTTTTTGGTTTTAATAATAACAGCATTTGGCTCAGGAATAGAATGAGTCAAAGCTAAAATTTCTATTTTAAAACTTCCTATAGAGATCTGTTTATTATAATTTAATAAATTAATTCTACTACATAAATCAATTTTATTATTGAACTTTCTTGCAAGAACAGACGCTGTAAAAGAAGTAGTATAAATTGGAACTTTTCCTAACTGTTCATATAAATATGGCATCGCACCTATATGATCTTCATGAGCATGAGTAAGAATAATCGCAGATAATTTTTCTTTTTTTTTAATTATAAAATCAATATCGGGCATAACGATATCAACGGAAGTTGCTCTTTCATCTTTAAAGGTAATTCCTAGATCAACCATAATCCATTCATTTCTGAAGTGGTATAAATTACAATTCATACCAATTTCTCCTGAGCCTCCTAATGGAACAAATAACAAATCATCTTTATCATATTTTTCTATCTTTTTATTTTTCACATAACACCTTTCTTCTATATATAAGATTTAAACCTTTCATAGTGAAGAGCTCATCTAAAATACTGCCTTTAATATGATTTTTAAAAAAAACTGAGTTTCCTCCAGTAATAATAATTTTCGGTTTAATTTTTTTTTCTTTTATGATTTTTTTTAAAACTCCATTAACCATTGATATATAACCCCAGTAAAATCCTGATTTAATTGCACTTTCCGTATTATTACCAATTATGGATTTAGTTTTTGTGAATTTTATTAAGGGTAATTTCGCAGTAAATTGATGCAAACTTTTAAGAGATAAGTTTATTCCAGGCGCAATGATAGCTCCCTCATAAATCTTATTTTTATTTACATAGTCAATAGTGGTTGCAGTTCCAAAGTCCACTATTAGTATAGGTGAGGAATAGATCTTCATTGCATAAAAAACATTTACTAATCTATCCGCGCCAATACTTTTTTTTTTTTTAATTTTAGTTTTTAGATCTAATTTATTTATAATTTTTTCAACAAAGATTGGATTTTTATTGAACTTCTCTTTAAAGACTTTCTTAAACCAATCGTTAAATTTCGGAACAACACTACTAATAATTACACCATTTAAATTTTTTATGTATCTAGATTTCTTTAAAGATTTTAATATTACATTACGTGATGTAATACTTGTCACTGGAATTCTAAAATTTTCCACAAGCTTTTCTTCTTTAAAAAAACAAAAAAAAGAATTTGTGTTACCTATATCTATAGCAAGAATCAACATTAAATCAAAAAATTTCTCCAAAAGAAAAAGATATTACCTTTTTTTCTTTTGTTTTCATTAATAACTCACCATTTCCATTAATAGTAATAAAAATACCATTAAAAAGATTATTATTCTTTTTTATTGAAATATTATTTCCTACATCCTTTGAAAAAATTAGCCATTTTTTTTTAAAAATTTCAAAGCCATTTTTTTCCCAGGAACATATATTTTTGTCTAAATTATATCCAACTGAGTAAAAAATTTTCTTAAGGTCTATTCTTTTTGTATATTCTGAAATTCTAGTAGTACCATAAATTTCAACATTTGGGCTAGAAACTATATTAAGTCCTAGACCCACTATAAAATAATCTACAAAATTGCTGCTAATTTGACTTTCTAAAAGAATACCCCCTAACTTTTTGTTTTCAATATACAAATCATTTGG
>JAOOJU010000061.1 GCA_028407765.1 Rickettsiales bacterium | reverse complement strand
TATAAAAAAATCAGATTTTTTTCTTTCTGAATTTTTATATGCATTCTTAAAATTAAGAAAATTATTTTTAATATCTCCGACTATTGTTTTGTTTTGAAAAATAAAAAAATTTAATTTCAATTTACAAACCAATATGATTATTTAAAAATTTTTTAGTGAACCAGCAAGTAAAAATGCTAATTCAATTGATTGTGAAGCATTGAGTCTAGGATCACAATGAGTGTGATATCTAGATCCAAGATCCTTATCTGTTATCTTTTGCATACCTCCAAGACATTCTGTCACATTTTGTCCTGTCATCTCAAGATGTATACCACCTGCATATGTTTTTTCATTTTTATGAATCTCAAAAAATGATTTTACCTCAGTTAGAATATTTGAGAAATTTCTAGTTTTATAACCGCTATTACTTTTTTCAATGTTTCCATGCATTGGATCACAAGACCAAACTACATTCTTTCCTTCCTCTTTTACTTTTCTTAAAATTGGGGGAAATAAATCAATTACTTTTTCACTTCCCATCCTTACAATTAAAACAATCTTTCCAGATTCATTAAAAGGATTTAATTTTTCAATTAATTTTAAAAGTTCATCGGGATCTGTTGATGGACCAACTTTTATTCCAATAGGATTACTAATACCTGAACAAAACTCAACATGGGCTCCATCTATTTGCCTAGTTCTATCTCCTATCCATACCATGTGTGCTGATACATCATACCAATCACCGGTAGTACTATCAATTCTTGCAAAACACGACTCATAAGGCAGAAGTAAAGCTTCATGAGAGATAAAAAAATTAGATTCTGCGAGCTCTCTTGAAGAATTACTGTTAATTCCACATGCATTCATAAAACTTAGACTTTCGGAAATCCTATCAGCAATCTTCTTAAAAGCTGAGCCTTGAGGAGAGTTTTTAACAAAATCTAAATTCCAATTTTGAACATATGAAAGATCTGCGTATCCCCCAGTAGCAAATGCTCTAATTAAATTTTGTGTTGATGCAGATTGGTTATAAGCATCAACCATTCTTTTAGGATTTGCAGCACGAGATTTTTCATCAAAATTAATAGAATTGATTATATCCCCCAAATAACTTGGAAGTTCTATTCCATCCTGGACTTCAGTTGGATTTGATCTGGGTTTAGCAAATTGTCCAGCTAAACGACCTAATTTAACAACCGGAACATTTGCAGCATATGTTAATACAATAGCCATTTGGAGTATAACTCGAAAGGTATCTCTAATATTATCTGGGTGAAACTCAGCAAAGCTCTCAGCACAGTCTCCAGCTTGAAGAAGAAAACCTCTTCCATCAACACACTGAGATAACTCTTTCTTTAGTTCTCTAACCTCACCCGCAAAAACTAGTGGAGGCAAATTTTTTAACTTCTTTATAACTAAATCCAGGTCATCTTTATTATTATAAATAGGTTGATGAAGCGCTTTTTTTTCTTTCCAGCTATCTGGAGTCCATTTATTATTCATTTTAATTTTTTCATAATTTTAAGTAATTATAAAATTTATAGATAATTACAGCCAAAAATACAAATTTATAATTTATTTCGTTTTTCTCTAAGTGTAACTATTTCCTCTGCGCTTGAGGGATGAATACCTATGGTATTATCAAAATCACTTTTTTTAAGACCTTTAACAATTGCAACTGAAAATCCTTGGACTATTTCGGCGGCATCACTACCAATATAGTGTAATCCAATAACTTTTTCAGTTTTACGATCCACAATTAATTTAATAAACACTTTTTCATTAGATTTACTTAAAGTTAACTTTAAAGGACGAAATTCACTAACATAAACATCAATTTCTTTATGTTTTTCTAAGGCAGATTCCTCTGAAATACCGATTGTTGCCATATTGGGATTTGAAAAAATAGCTGTTGGAATATTTTTATAATTAAAATGATGATTTACTTTTTTAGTAAGATTTCTTATTAGATTGACAGCTTCATTAATTGCAACAGGTGTTAATTGAAGCCTATCAATCACATCCCCAATTGCGAATATGTTTTTATTGGATGTTTGGAAGAAATCATCAACAACTATTGATCCATTCGTCGACAAATCTATACTTGCGTTTTCAATTTTTAATTTTTTACTTTTTGGTTTTCTTCCAATTGCTGCCATAACTTTTGAGAATTTTTTCACCTTATTTTTAAATTGTACTTCATATTCTTCAACGCTGGTATTTTCACAACAAGAAACTGATGAAGGACTATTATTAAAGATAAATTTAACACCTTTTTTTTTCATTTCATTTACTAAAAAATCGACACACTCCTGGTCAAAACCCCTCAAAACCCTATCACCCCTTACACAAATGGTTGTATCTACTCCCAAACCATTAAATATTGAAGCAAATTCAACAGCAATGTAGCCTCCACCCATAATTAAAATACTGTTAGGTAAACATTCTAAATCAAAAGCTTCATCCGAGGTGATTATATAATTATAGCCCTTAATTTTAGGTATTAGTGGTTCACCTCCTACCGCAATTAAAAACTTTTTAGACTTAATTATATTTCCATCAGAGAGTTTAATTGTATTTTTGTCAACGAATGAAGCCCAAGAATTAAATACTTTGACTCCGGCATTTTTCAATAAATTTTCATAAATTCCATTAAGTCTAATTAATTCTTTTTTCTTATTTTTAACTAAAACCTTCCAATCGAAAATTGGTTGGTTAATCGACCATCCAAAACTATTCATTATCTCAACTTCTTCATTAAAATGAGAAGCATAAGAATATAATTTTTTAGGAATACATCCTCTATTTACGCATGTACCTCCGAGATCCCAACCCTCAGCTAGTCCCACTTTTAAACCTTCCAGAGCGGCCAATCTTGAAGCTCTCACTCCCCCAGATCCACCACCTATTACAAAAAAATCAAAAATCATTTAAAGTCTCGCACTATATACACATCATAAAATAAATTAGAATATTTCTAGGTTAAAAATTGTTTTTTGTCTATATTTTTTCATTATCACTGCTTGTATCCCAAGAAATAAACTTTTTTTCTAAAAATGGTTCCAATCCCTCATCAGATCCCTCTCTTCCAATTCCCGATTCTTTTAAACCGCCAAAAGGGTTTAAATATGTGGAAATTTTACCAGTATTTATCCCAAACATTCCGTAATCTAAACTTTTAGTCATTTTCCATATTCGAGATGCATTCATCGTATAAAAATAAGCTGCTAAACCATACTGGGTTTGATTAGCTAACTTAATCACTTCCTTATCAGAATCAAATTCAATTACAGGTATAATAGGACCGAAGTTTTCTTCTGAAAAAACATCCATGTCACTTCGAACATTGAGTAAAATAGTTGGCTCGAAAAATAATTTTCCTTTCTTGTGCCGGCGACCACCTGTATATAATTTGGCGCCCTTTTTTAGAGCATCATCTATATGTTTTTCGACTTTGAGCACTGCATTTTCAGCAATCAATGGACCAACATCTGGATCTTTTAACCCATCATCAACTTTTAGTTTACTTATTCTAATTTTTAATTTTCTACAAAATAAATTTAAAATTTTTTTGTGTACAAAAATTCTATTTGCAGAAATACAAGTTTGTCCAGCATTTCTAAATTTTGCTGCAATTAATCCTTCAATAGCTTTACTGATATTGGAATCCTCAAAGATAATAAAAGGTGCATTACCCCCAAGCTCCATAGAAACACTTTTAACAGTATCAGATGCATTTTTCATAAGGTATTTGCCAACTTTTGTTGAACCCGTAAAAGTAATTTTTCTGATTTTTTCATGGGTTGAGAGGATTTCTCCTATTGGTTTAGGCATTCCAGTCACAACATTAAATACACCATTAGGTAATCCTGCTTTCTGAGAAAGTTCTGCTAATTTAAGACAACTAATCGGAGTTAACTCTGAGGGTTTCAGAACAACTGTGCAACCCGCAGCAATTGCTGCAGCAGCTTTTCTTGTAACCATTGCTACTGGAAAGTTCCATGGTGTGATTGCCGAAACAACACCAATAGGTTGTTTTAAAATTAACATTTTTTTATTATTATCAACTGAGCTTAAAATACTTCCTTTGATTCTCTTAGATTGCTCCGCAAACCATTCAATAAAACTTGAACCATAACCGACTTCAACTAAAGATTCTGACAATGGTTTACCAGTTTCAAGTGTTACAATTTTAGCTAAATCATTTGTATTTTTTATAATTAAATTATACCATTTTTTTAAAATATTTGATCTAAAGTCACTTGTTTTATTCGACCAGATTGGAAATGCATCATAAGCAGCAGAAACAGCAGATTCAGCTCCTTTCGCTCCCACATCGAAAAGGTTGCCTATCAACTTATTATTAGAAGGATTGTAAACCTCTATTTTTTTTGAGCTTTCGACCCATTCACCATTAATAAATGAGCAGTATGTTTGTTTTTTTAACATTTGGATTACTTACATTTTTAGCATTGATACATCAAGATATAAGTAATGTTAGAATTAATAAAAGAGGTGTTTAAAAACACCCCTTTTATAGTTAATGGAAAGCAAGCTTGCATAA
>JAOOJU010000060.1 GCA_028407765.1 Rickettsiales bacterium | reverse complement strand
GCTTAAAAAATCAGAATTTAAAAGATATCAAAGTGTGGTTGGCCCTAAAGTTTCAACTATGAGTTTTGACAATGAAAGAAGGTTTCCGATTGTCAACAAGTTTACATTTGAGGATGAATAATGCTAAGGTTTGCCCCGAGTCCTACTGGAAAGTTGCATGTTGGAAATGCCAGAATAGCCATATTAAACTATCTTTTTGCAAAGAAGAGAAATCTTAAATTTATTTTAAGAATAGACGATACGGACAACGATAGGTCTAGAGAATCTTTTATTAGGACTATTAAAGAGGATTTAAAGTGGTTAGGTTTAAATTATGATTCTACTTTTAATCAATCTACTAGGATAAAAAAATACAATGATATTTGCGAAACATTGAAAAAAAAGGGAAAATTATATCCATGTTATGAAACACCAAAAGAGTTAGAACTTAAAAGAAAAATTCAATTAAAGACAGGTAAACCTCCCATATATGACAGGTCAGCATTAAAACTTGGGAAAAAAGATATATTAGAGTATCAAAGATCAGGAAGAAAACCTCATTGGAGATTATTACTTGACGATGACCCTATAAATTGGGTTGATATGGTACACAAAAATATAAGGTTTGAAAAACTTTCAATATCAGATCCTGTTTTAGTGAGATCTGATAATACGCCGTTATTTACCCTTACTTCGGTGATAGATGATATAGACTTTAATATTTCACATATATTGAGGGGGGATGACCACATAACTAATACTGCGGCACAAATAAAGTTATTTAAATATTTAGATGGAAATATTCCTAAGTTTGGACATCTTCCTTTAATGAAAAGTTTTTCTGGAGAGGGAATGTCAAAAAGATCAAATACATTTTCTCTTAAAGAATTAAGAGAAAAAAACATAAATCCCGACGCTTTAAATACAATATTAAGTTTATTAGGGACTAAATACTCTCCAGACAAGATTCTATCAAAAGAACAATTAATAGATAAATTAGATTTAGAAAATTTTTCTTTAGCATCTATTAAATTTAATTATGAAGATTTATACAGGCTTAATTCTAAGTTTATAAGAGAATTATCTTACAGTGAAATTAAAAAAATAGTTAAGAAGAATTTCTCCAATTCTTTCTGGGATACTATTAAATCAAACATTGATAATATAGATGATATAGATGTATGGTTAGATATAATTTATAACGAAAACTTTTCGAAAACTAAATTACAGATGGATAAAAAGTTGTTAGAAGTAGCCCAAATAAGTTTACCTAAGCAAATTGATCAAAGCAGTTGGAAGAAATGGACAGATCTAATAAAAGATAAGGCTGGTATAAAAGGAAGAAACCTTTTTATACCGCTAAGAATAGCTCTAACCGGTCTCGAAAATGGACCCGAAATGAGATTAGTGCTACCTCTTATTAAAAGAGAAGAAATTTTAAGAAGATTAAATAAGTGAGATTGTGAAAAATAGAAATATAAAAATTTATGATAGTACACTAAGAGACGGTGCCCAGACAAAAGGTGTTGTTTTTAGTTTTGAAGACAAATTAAAAATTTCTCAGAAACTTGATGATTTCGGTGTAGATTATATTGAGGGTGGATGGCCTGGAGCTAATCCTACAGATGATAAATTTTTTAGGAATATAAATAAATTAAAGAAATCTAAATTAGTTGCATTTGGAATGACGAGAAAAAATGGGAAGAGTGCACATAATGATCCAGGACTCAACACAGTCTTAAATTCTGGCGCTCCTATTGCGTGCATTGTAGGAAAAACATGGGATTTTCATGTGAAAAAAGCATTGCAAGTTAGTCTAGAAAATAATTTATCCATGATTCATGATACAATTGCTTATTCATCAAAAAGACTCGATGAGGTAATGTTTGATGCAGAACATTTTTTTGATGGATATAAAGCTAATAAAGATTATGCGAAAAAAACAATTAAAGCTGCATTAGATGGTGGAGCAAAATGGATAATCTTATGTGATACTAATGGAGGAACATTACCCTTTGAATTGGCAGATATATTAAAAGATATCATTAATATCGTCCCAGGTGATAGACTTGGAGTTCATTTTCATAATGATACAGATAATGCCACAGCGAATTCATTAGAAGCCGTCAGGCACGGAGTATGTCAAGTACAGGGTACTTTTAATGGTTTGGGTGAAAGATGCGGAAATGTGAATTTAGTAAATGTAATTTCAAATCTTTGTTTAAAAATGAACTATAAAACAAATGTTAAAAAAAATTTAAAAAAAATGACATCATTAAGTAGATTCATAGATGAGACATTAAACAGACCATCAAATAGTAATCTTCCATTTGTTGGGTCAGCTGCATTTGCGCATAAGGGTGGTCTTCATATATCTGCGGTTCAAAAAGATCCTAAGAGTTATGAACATATAAATCCTGAAAGTTTAGGAAATCAGAGAGTTCTTGTAGTTTCAAATCAATCAGGAAAGTCAAATATAATTAATCAATTAAAAAAAATTAAAGTCAGTTATGGTGACGATGATAAAAAGTTATTGAATTTTATTGAACTAATAAAAAACCAAGAGTTTCTTGGATATGCATATGATGGTGCAGAAGCGAGCTTTGAATTATTGGCAATAAGGGAATTCACTAAATTTAAGGAGTTTTATAAACTTGAAAGCTTTAAAGTCTCTGATGAAAGAAGGAAGAATTCAGAGGGAAATTACATAACAATCTCTGAAGCTAGGATAAAGATTTTTGTTAAAGGTAAAGAGTTTTTTTATGCTTCAGAGGGAAATGGACCGATTCATGCCTTGGATAAAGCTCTAAGACAAGCTTTAAGTCATTCATATCCTCAATTAAAAAAATTAAATTTAATTGATTATAAAGTTAGAATTTTAACTCCACATGACGGCACAAAGGCTCTTGTGAGAGTCAGAATAGAGTCATCAAATGGAAATTTCAGATGGTCAACTATTGGTGTGTCAGAAAACGTAATAGATGCATCTTTTATAGCCTTACATGACAGTATTACGTATCATTTAATAAAAAATTAGTTTTTTGATTCTTAAAAAAAACCCTGTAATTATTCTTGTTAATACTCAACTTCCAGAGAATTTGGGAGCTACTGCGAGAAGTATGTTAAATTTCGAGTTTAATGAATTGCGTTTAGTCGATCCGAAATTTAGCTTAGATAATGAAAAAATTATTCCGGTTTCAGCTGGAGCAGATATTATTATAAATAAAACTAAATGTTTTGAAAATCTAGAAAATGCAATTGTTGATATAAATTTTTTAATTGCATGTACAGCAAGAAAACGCTCATTTAACAAGAAATGTTTAAATTTAAATAGTTCAGTTGAAGAATTAAATATTAAGATTGAACAAGGGAATAGTGTAGGAATTATTTTTGGACCTGAAAATGCGGGTTTAACAAATAAAGATCTTTCTTTAGTGGATAGAATAATGCTTATTAATACAAATTCATCCTTTTCATCGTTAAATTTATCGCATGCTGTAATGATTGTGTGTCATGAGTTTTTTAAAAAAAAAAAAAAAAAAATTAGTGAAAATAATATTAATAAAAATTTCAACCTCATAGCACAGAAGGATGATTTATTGAATTTTTTTTATAGATTAGAATTGTTGCTTGAAAAGAGTGGGTTCATGAAAACAAAAGAAAGAAAAGTAATTGTAGTCAATAAATTAAGAAATATTTTTAATAGGATGGATCTTACAAAAAAAGAACTAGATACTCTGATGGGAGTTATTAATAGTTTAGCTAAAAAGAAATAATTTTTTTTAAATCAATTTGACTTAAATTATTTTAAAAGTATATTTCCTACTCATGACTAGAATTTTAAAAGCAAAATATAAAATAGATAGAAGACTTAAATGTAATCTTTGGGGAAGACCTAAAAGCCCATTTAATAAAAGGGAATATGCACCCGGTATCCATGGACAAAACAAAAGAAGAAAGCCTTCAGATTATGGCATCCAACTCATGGCAAAACAAAAGTTAAAAAATTATTACGGTTATATTACTGAGAAACAATTTCATAATCTTTTTATAAAAGCCACTAAAATTAAAGGTGATACTAGTCAAAATTTTGTTCAGTTACTAGAAAGAAGGCTTGATGCTGTGGTGTATCGTATGAAATTCGTTAGTACTATATTCTCAGCTCGTCAATTTGTGAGCCACGGTCATGTATTGGTTAATGGAAAAAAAGTTTCAATTCCATCTTACACAGTTAAGGATGAGGATATAATTGAAGTAAAGAAAAAAAGCAGAGAAATACCAATCGTTCTAG
Source organism: Rickettsiales bacterium (assembly GCA_028407765.1). Lineage (GTDB taxonomy): Bacteria > Pseudomonadota > Alphaproteobacteria > Methylaequorales > Methylaequoraceae > TMED211. Next base: position 301 of record JAOOJU010000060.1, on the reverse strand, counting down.
AAGCCATAAGTTCTACCGAGAGAGAAGTACCTGAATATTTATCTGTAGATTATGATAAAATGAATGGAAAATTTGTAAAAGGCCCAAAACTAGATGAGATTCCATATCCAGTAGTGATGGAACCTAATCTAGTAATTGAGTATTATTCAAGATAAGCTGTTATACAGCAACTTTATAATTTTCTTCAAGGAATTTTAGAATATTTTGTGGCGATGATTTTTCATATGGATCGTCTTCTGCATTGTCTTGAAAGCCGTTTTCAACAAAAGTTTGTATAATTTCACAGTCATCAATGATTGCA
>JAOOJU010000006.1 GCA_028407765.1 Rickettsiales bacterium | reverse complement strand
GGCAGGAGCTGGTGTTTCAGTAGCGGCAGGAGCTGGTGTTTCAGCAGCGGCAGGAGCTGGTATTTCAGCAGCAGCAGGAGCTGGTGTTTCAGCAGCTGATTCAGCATTTTTCATTTTTTCTTCTTTTGCCTTTAATTTTTCAACAGTCTTAGCCCTAGGTTTGTTTTGTTTAGTTTGTTCATATATTTTTGGTTTTTCAACCATACCTTCAAGCGCGAGAAATTTTGCAACTCTATTTGTTGGTTTCGCTCCGACTGACAACCAATATTTTATTCTTTCTTTTTTAATAGAGAGTCTTTCAGGGTGGTCTTTAGGTTTCATTGGGTTATAAGTTCCAAGTCTTTCAATAAATCTTCCATCTCTTGGGCTTCTTATATCTGCAGCCACTATTCTATAAAATGGTCTTTTATTAGAACCTCCTCTTGATAATCTTAATGCTACGGCCATTTTAGTATCCTTTCTGTTATATTTATCATTTTTTTAATAGCGAGTTAATGTCACCAAGTTGATTAGAATTCATCATGGCTTCTATATTTTTATTTTTACCCATTTTTTTCATCATCTGACTCATTTTCTTAAATTGCTTTAGAAGCTTATTAACTTCCTGAACTGAAGATCCTGAGCCTTTAGCAATTCTTATTTTCCTTGAGGCTTTGATTATATCAGGAAAAAATCTTTCTCTTTTTGTCATTGATGAAATTATAGCTTTCTGAATTTCGATCATTTTCTCTTTACCCGAAGATTCATTGAATTTCTCTTTTAAGTTTGCCATTCCTGGAAGATACTTTATCAATCCTTGAAGACCACCCATTTTGGTAATTTGATCTAACTGTTTTGCATAGTCAGATAGAGAAAATTTTCCCTTTAGGAACTTTCCTTGTATTTTTTTTGCTTCTTCATCATCAATTTCAGCAGATGCTTTTTCAACTAAGGAAACTACATCACCCATATCTAAAATCCTACTTGCAATTCTGTCTGGGTGAAATTCTTCTAAATCTTCAATTTTTTCACCTATTCCAAGAAATTTTATTGGTTGGTTAGTAACCGATTTCATGGATAAAGCAGCTCCCCCTCTGCTATCTCCGTCAACTCTTGTTAGGATAATTCCAGTAATGTTAACTTTCTCTGAGAAACTTTTTGCAGTATTAACTGAATCTTGTCCAGCCATTGAGTCTACCACGAGAAGAGTTTCTATTATTTGAATTTTTTTTGAAATTTCTGCTATTTCATTCATCATTTTTAAATCAATATGATTTCTACCAGCTGAATCCAGGATCAGAACATCGAAGTTTTCTGTTTCTGCAGTTTTTTTTGCTCTAAGAGCAATTTCCAAAGGCTTCTGTGTTGGAAATATCTCAAGTGTCTCAATATTATTCTGATTTCCAAGTGTTTCGAGTTGTTTTTGTGCCGCAGGTCTATAAATATCTAGAGAAGCCATTAAAACTGATTTTTTATATTTTTCTGTTATTTTTTTTGCTAATTTTGCTGAAGATGTTGTTTTTCCTGATCCCTGTAAACCAGCCATTAGGATTATTGCAGGAGGTTTCGATTTTAAGTTTAATTCATAGCTAGCGGAGCCTAATAATTGGACCAATTCATCATTTACAATTTTTACAACCATCTGATCCGGCGTAACACTACTAAGAACCTCCTGACCTAGTGCTTTTTCTTTAATTTTTTCAATAAAATCTTTGGTAGTGGATAATGCTACATCAGCTTCTAATAAAGCTATTCTTATTTCTCTCAAAGCATTATTAAGAGACGATTCAGATATCTTACCCTGTCCTTTTAATTTCTTAAAAGTTTGAGTTATTTTTTCACTTAAAGAACTAAACATAAAATAATTTTCAAGTTAAATTGCTCAACACAAAAAAAGCCAGTGCACGAAACTCGTGGACTGACTAAAATAATTATTGTTTTTATAACAAAAAAATATTAGTTCTTAAAGTTATTTATAAATTTAATTACTTTAACTCTATGCAAAATTTATCTTTTGTAAAAATGAATGGACTTGGGAATGATTTTATTATCATTGATACAAGAAATTTTAATCTTAATCTAGAGGCTGATGAGATTAAATATTTGTCCAATAGAAGGTTAGGGATTGGTTGCGACCAGATAGTTTTAATAAAAAACTCCGAAGACGGAATAGCGGATTTCCAAATTCTTATTTTTAATTCAGATGGTTCAGAGGCAGAGAGTTGTGGAAATGCCACTAGATGTGTAGGGAAACTTATAATAAAAGAATCAAAAACTAAGAATGTAGTGCTTGAAACAAAAGGTGGATTGGTTGATGTGGAAGAATTAGAAAATGGTTTAATAAGCGTGGATATGGGAATTGCCAAGTTTAATTGGGATGAGATTCCCCTAAGGCATCCCATGGATACTCAGGATCTAGGAATTGGACTTAAACATTTAAAAAATGGATTTTCTGTAAGTGTAGGTAATCCGCATGTTGTTTTTTTTTGCGATCAAATAGAAAGGGAAATAATAAAAGAGGATTGTGTTAATGTAAGTAAAATGAAAATATTTCCTCAGGGGGTAAATGTTAATGTTGCAAAAATAGTATCAAGAAAACTAATTGAATTGCAAGTTTATGAGAGAGGTTCTGGCTTTACAGACGCTTGCGGAACAGGTGCTTGTGCATCATTAATTGCCGCATATAATAATAATCTAACTGAAAGGAACTCCATTGTTAGGATGACGGGAGGTGACTTGGAAATATCTTTTCTCAGTGATAATCATTTATTGATGACTGGTCCTGTTTCCGAGGTATATAATGGAGTAGTTAATATAGAAAATATACGAATGAGTTTAAAATGAAGAATGAATCGTCAGTAATAAATTTAGGTTGTAGATTGAACTCTTATGAATCAGAAGTAATTTCTGATATTCTGGTAAAAAATAATGTTAAGTCTACGATAGTTATTAATACTTGTGCAGTCACAAACAATGCTGTCCAAAAGTCTAAAAGTGAAATTAGAAAAGCAAAAAAACAGAATCCAAAAAATAAAATAATTGTAACAGGTTGTGCATCACATGTTGATCCAAAGTCTTTTCTAGACATGAATGAGGTTGATGAAATTATAAAAAATCAATTTAAAACCCAAAAGATTTCTTATCAAAATAAATTAGGTAATTTAGTTCATGAGGCAAAAATGAAAACAAGTGTTTTCCCTGAACCATTAGAGAAATTTAATCAAAAAACTCGTGCGTTATTGCAAATTCAACAGGGATGTGATCATAGATGTACATTTTGTATCATACCGTATGGAAGGGGAGACTCTGTTAGTTTGCCATTAAGCGAAATAGTTACAAGAACCAAAAAGTTTTTAAAAGCAGGTTACAAAGAAATCATCATGACAGGGGTTGATATAACATCATACGGAAATGATCTTCCCGGAAAACCTAAACTGGGAGAAATTATAAAAAGGCTATTAAATATGTTGCCTGATTTAAACAGGTTGAGATTGTCTTCTATTGATCCTGCAGAAATTGATGCGGATCTTTTGGATTTGATAACTAATGAAAAAAAGATAATGCCTCATATACATCTTTCAGCTCAATCTGGAGATAATATGATACTGAAAAGAATGAAAAGACGCCATAATAGGACAGATTTATTAAATCTATGTAACTACCTAAAGAAGAAAAGACCAAGCATTACATTCGGGGCCGACATAATAGTTGGTTTTCCTACGGAAACTGAACAGAATTTTCAGAATACTTATGAATGTATAAATCAATGTAACTTTTCAAATTTACATATTTTCCCTTTTTCTCCTAAAATTGGCACACCAGCGTCTAAGATGCCTCAGGTAGAGAGAAAAATTATAAATTATAGAGCAAGTCAATTAAGAAAACTTGGTTCTTGGATAAAATTAGAAATTATGAAGGAAAAAGTCGGAAAAATAAATAAAATTTTATTTGAGGGGTCAAATTTAAGTTATACTGATGATTATTTCAAATTATCCATACCTGATTTAAATAAAAACCAGATTAAAAAAATGAATGGTGAATTGATAGAGGTTAAATTTAAAAGTTTTAATGAAAAATCACTAATTGCAAAGGTTTTATGATGGTTTTTTCTTGGTTTAAAAATTTAAAAAAAGGATTAACAAAATCATCCAGTAAAATTGGAGATGGTATTAAGACGATTTTAAAAAGCAAGAAGATTGATGATGAAACTTTGAATGAACTTGAAGATCTGTTAATTACTTCAGATATTGGAGTGTCTCTTTCAGAACAAATTATTGCAAAAATAAGAAAATCAAAATTTGTAGATACAAGTCCTGAATCTGTGAAAAAAAATATTTCACAATCGATGATAAATATCTTAAAGCCATTGGAAAAAGAAATTCAATTCAAAAAAAAACCCTTTGTGATTTTAATTGTTGGAGTTAATGGTGTGGGTAAAACAGCAACAGTTGGAAAATTAGCATATAAGTTTTCTTTATTAAAAAAAAAAGTTGGTATCGTTGCAGCAGATACATTTAGAGCCGCGGCAATAGAACAACTTGAAATTTGGTCAAAAAAAACTGGCTCTACTTTTTTTTCATCAGTTGAAAATACTGATCCAGCTTCATTGGCATTTTCTTCATATGAAGAAGCAAAAAAAAAGAATCTCGATATTTTATTAATTGATACAGCTGGAAGACTACATAATAAATCTAATTTAATGGATGAGTTGTCAAAAATCATCAGAGTTTTAAAAAAGTTAGATAATGATTCTCCAGGCGAAACTATTCTTGTACTTGATGGTAATACTGGTCAGAACTCAATTAAGCAAGCTCAAGTTTTTAATGAAATTTGTAAAATTAGTAGTTTAATTATCACGAAGTTAGATGGAACTGCAAAAGGCGGTGCAATTATTCCGATTGGAGAAACACTGAAAATTCCCATAATAAGTCTGGGAGTGGGTGAAGCCAAAGAGGATTTAATTGATTTTAAAGCAAAAGAATTTTCAGAGGCATTGCTCAATATTTGAATAAGTTATTTAGATAATTTCCACAAAGAAGAATCTTCATCATCAATTATAATAAAAATATTACCTTGTCTATCAATTTCAAAGTCTCTAATTCTGCCTAATTCTTGGTTTAGGATGATCTCTTCATTTATAATAATATTATTTTCAAAGTCTAATCTAAATAGTAATCCAGCTTTTGTTGCGCTCCCAATAAGGTCACCATTCCATTCAGAGAAAATATCTCCATTATAGAATGAAATCTGTCCAATAGCCATAGACGGAACCCATGCAATAATGGGTTTATCGAATTCATCTTTGAAAGGTTCATCTCCTATTTTTATCCAAGTATACTCTTTACCTCCCCACGCAATATTTTTCCAACCATAGTTGCCAGCATACTTAACAATACCTAAATTATCGCCTCCCATCGGACCATGTTGAGAAAAATATATTTCGTTATCATTGGGCGATAAAGTCATACCTTGAGGGTTTCTTACTCCAATCTGATAAATTTCTGGCAACCAGTTTGATTCACTCATAAAAGCAGGGTTATCCTCTGGGATAGTTCCATCTAAATTAATTCTAATTATACTCCCAGGGTGTTTCGTAGGATCTTGGGCAATCATACCTTTACCTCTTTCCCCAAAACTTGCGTACAAGAAATTATCCTTTATTACAAGTCTAGATCCCCAGTGTTTATTTGTGCTAATTCCTGGTGTTCCAATTAGTAAAATCTCCAAATTTTTTATTTCATTTCCCAAAAGTTCTCCCCTAGCGATAGCCGTACTAGAGTATTTGAGATCTTGACCATCCATCATATCACTGTTGTGTATATGGCTATAGGAAAAATATGTGTAACCTTCATGATAGAGAACATCCAAAAGCCCACCCTGAGAGCTACCACCATCATATTGAAGACTTTGAATATTATGTTTTATTTCTGTGATTTCTTTATTGTTGATATTCACTCTTAAAAGTTTTCCATTTTTTTCAGTTATTAATAATCTCTCATTATCAATGAATGTTAGGCCCCAGGGATAATTAAGTCCTTTTACAATTTCAGTTAGCTTAAATTTAGTTTTTGTTAGGTTATAATTTCTATAATTTTTGATCCTTTCATCTGCCATAATGAAGTGAAAGTTAAAAATGATTATAAAAAATGCAATTTTTGAGACAAAATACATCAATATCTTCTTTCTTTTTCATTATACATAGCGGAAAATATTATTGCTAAAATTAAAAAATAACTTCCTTGCCACCATGAAGCCCAGAATGAAAAATTAACTAATGAAGAACCCCAAAAATAACCATTAAAAAAAATTAAATAACCAGAACTTAAGCGACTATATCTTTTTGCAATGTAATAATTTACGTATATTATTAGACTTGAAAAAGTTAAAATCCCCAATAAACCAGTTTCAAGTAATAGTTCTATAAAAAAGTTATGAGGATGACTTGGAATATAATTCATATCTCCTGTTGATGGATGACCAATATTTTCTTGACTACCTTTCATAAAGTTCGAAGAATCAGGCCCGATTCCTAATAAAGGTTTATTTTTATATTTACTTAAAGAAAAACCCCAAATAATTTGTCTGTGAGCATCTACAATACTAGTAGGAATTATAAAATTAATTTTAGCAATTGGACTACTTTCGTATTGTTTTACTAAAACATTTAAAATAAAACTTAAAGTTAGAAGAGAAAGAGTTGCTATTATTGTTAACTTTTTTTTTGGTCTTTCTGAAAACATTAAAAGTCTATAAATACTAATTAGTATGGTACCTGAAAGTAATCCCAGAGCAGCTGAATTGACATTACCTAAATAGATTATCGGAATTATTAATGGAAAAATAAAGTAGGAAATAAAAATTTTTTTGTTACTTATTATCTTCTCAAAAAAAGGACAAAGACAAATTAATAAAACTAATAAATTAGAAAACCCTTTAAATCTCCTCACTTCGCCTGACCAAAGTTCTTCTCCTGACGTTATGTTTCCCTTTGAATTAATGTACCATTCAGGAATTGAGAAATACTCGAAGCAATTATAGGCAGTTACAAGAATTGTAGAAAAGCAAACAGAAATAATAATAAATACACTGGTAATAGTTAAAGCTTCTTTATTTTCTTTAAAAAAAAAAAACAATATGTATGAAAAGAACATATATGTGAAAAGATAAAAAATCACAGGAAAGGATCTAGAAATTTCAATTGAATTAAGAGAACTAAGACCAAATGAAATAACTAGAGGTAATAAAAAGAAAATTAATTTTGTTTCTTTTGCCTTTAAAACCCATTCATTAATTCTTTTTCTTTTTTCAAAAAAAATTATCAAAACTGGAATAAGAACGCATAAACCAAAAGCAATTGGAGTATGCAATCTTAGAGAAAATGAGATCCCCAATAATACACATGAAATTTTTAATAACTGGGTCATTATTTAATTAAGTACTATAATTGAAAAATTAATTTATTATACACTATACTAATTACAATTAAATTAATTTAAATTTGCAGGGAGAAAAATTAATGAAACATGAAGATTACGAAAATCTAAGAGGTTTATGTATTGAAGAAATAAAGATTGGACAAGAAGCTTTCATATCAAAAACAATAACAGAGTCTGACATTATCCTTTTCTCTGCAGTTACTGGGGACAATAATCCTGTTCATACAAGTGAGGAGTTTGCAAAAAAAACTATTTTTAAAAAAAGAGTAGGTCACGGATTTTTAACTGCCAGTTTGATTTCTACAGTGATAGGAACAAAGTTGCCTGGTCCGGGAAGTATTTACCTTAATCAATCATTATCATTTTTGGCACCTGTTTTCATAGGAGAAACAGTGATTGTTAGAGTCTCAGTTAGATCCAAAGATGAAGAAAAAAATCGTGTTAAACTCGATACATTTTGTGAAAAAGATGGAAAAAAAATTTTAAAGGGTGAGGCTGAAATTTTAGTCATGTCTAAAAAAACTTAATGAAGTTAATAAAAACAAAAAAGATACCGATTGATGCTTTGAATTCAGTTGTTGCAATTGGCAATTTCGATGGTGTTCATTTGGGTCATAAATCAGTCATTGAAGTGGCTAGAAATTTATCAAGAAAAGATAACCTACCACTGTCTGTCTTAACATTTGAACCTCATCCAAAATGTTTTTTTAATAAAAGAAAGAGTAATTTTAGAATCACACCATTCAGATTAAAATTTGAATTAATCAGAAATCAAAAAGTCAAATATTATTTTAACTTTAAATTTGATAAAGATTTTTCAAAAATTACCGCTAATGAATTTATCAATGATATATTAATAAATAGGTTGAAGGTAAGTCATGTGGTTACTGGATTTGATTTTGTTTTTGGTTATAGACAAGAAGGAAATACAGATTTATTAGAGGAAATTTCAAGAAAAGATAAAAGTTTTAAATGCACTATTGTAGAAGAATTTAAGAAAAAAGAATTAAATGACTTTTCATCGTCTGAAGTAAGAAGATTTCTATTGGAAGGAAATTTAGAACAGGTAAAAAAAATTTTAGGAAGAAATTGGTCTATTAAAGCTAGAGTAATTAAAGGTAGGAAGATGGGTAGAAAAATTGGTTATCCCACAGCAAATGTTAATATATCGAAGTATTGTGATATATGTTTTGGTGTTTACGAAGTTTTGATAAATTTTAAAGGTAATATTTCTAAATCTTCTTTCAAAGGAATTGCAAATTATGGTATAAAGCCAACTTTTAATAACTCTTTTCCAATTCTTGAAGTTTATATTTTCGATTTTAATCAAAATATTTATGGAGAATCTATCGAGGTTGTTTTTAAATCTTTTATTAGAAAAGAAAAAAAGTTTAGTAATGTTGATGAGCTAAAAAAACAAATAAATGAAGATATAAAATATTGTAAATAAAAAATTAATATGAATCAATTTTCGAATACAATTCAATTGCCTGAAACAAAGTTTTCAATGAGGGCTAAACTTAATCAGAATGAACCGAAATGGATAAAGTTTTGGGAGGAAACAAGTGTCCAAAAAAAAATAAAAGACCAGAATAAAAATAAAAAGAGATTTATTTTGCATGATGGCCCCCCGTATGCAAATGGAAATTTACATTTAGGTCATGCACTAAATAAAATTTTAAAAGATATTATCTCAAGATCTCATTCAAAGATGGGATTTAATGTTGACTATGTACCAGGATGGGATTGTCATGGACTACCAATTGAATGGAAAGTCGAAGAAAACTACAGAAAGTCTGGAAAAAATAAGGATGAAGTAGATCAGTTAAAGTTCAGAGATGAGTGCAGAAAATTTGCTGAGAAATGGATTGAAATTCAAACTGAAGAATTTAAAAGATTAGGTATTAACTGTGATTGGACAAAAAAATATACAACTATGACAAATGAAGCTGAAGCAATAATAGTTTCTGAGTTGATGAAGTTTTTAATGGGTGGAAGATTATATTTAGGACATAAACCAGTCATGTGGTCAGTAGTTGAAAATACTGCTTTAGCTGAGGCTGAAATAGAATATCAGGAGAAGAAATCTAGTTCTATTTTTGTAAAGTTTAGAGTTAAAAAGGCAAAAGAGAATTTATTTAAAGATGCAAATATAGTTATATGGACAACAACACCCTGGACTTTACCGGGGAATAGGGCTATAGCTTTTTCAGAGAACGTTGATTATATAATAGTTTCTCTTGAGAAAAATTACATAGATCTTAACCTTAAAAAGGATGAGAAGGTCATTTTTTCATCATTACTATTTGATCAGTTCTGCATCGATCATAAAGTAAATTCCTACACAATTCTAAAAAAGTTTAAAGGAAATGAATTAGAAAATATGATATGTGAACATCCTTTCTTTTCATTGGGATATGATTATGATGTCCCTTTAATAAAGGGGGAACATGTGACTAATGAAACAGGAACAGGTTTTGTTCACATAGCTCCTGGACATGGAATTGAGGACTTTGAATTAGGTAAAAAGTTTAATATTGAGGTGCCTAACACAGTAAATTCAAAAGGTATTTATTTTGAAAATGTTCCTTTCTTCTCTGGCATACATATTTATAAAGCTGATAAACTAATTATAGAAAAATTGGCAGAACTCCAAAAGTTAATTTATTACCAAGAATTTAATCACAGCTATCCCCATTCTTGGAGGTCGAAAGCTCCTTTGATATATAGGACAACTTCTCAGTGGTTTATTTCAATGGAAGAAAAAGAGTTGCGCTCTTCTGCAGTGTCTGAAATCGAAAAAGTAAATTGGATCCCAGAGAGTAGTAAGAATAGAATAACTTCAATGGTAAGTGAAAGACCAGACTGGTGTGTGTCAAGACAAAGATCATGGGGCGTTCCCATTACTATTTTTTTAGATAAGAAAAATAATATGCCGCTGTTAGATAAAGAAGTTAATGAAAAAATAATCAATTTAATTAAAGAGCATGGTACGGATATTTGGTTTTCTGAGGATAATAAAGTATTTTTAACTTCTGATTATAATCCAGATAATTATATAAAAGTGACTGATATTTTAGATGTTTGGTTTGATTCTGGGGCAAGCCATGCATTTGTATTAAAAAATAGAGAAATAACTGAAAAAGCAGATTTATATTTAGAAGGATCTGACCAGCATAGGGGCTGGTTTCAGTCGTCATTATTAGAATCGTGTGCAATATATAATGAAAGTCCATATAAATCTGTTTTAACTCATGGATTCGTTTTAGATGAAAAAGGTAAGAAGATGTCTAAATCACTAGGTAACGTTATTTCTCCTGATGATGTTATAAAAAAATATGGGGCAGATATTTTAAGATTATGGGTGGCGACTAGTAATTATAATGAAGATCTAAAAATTAGCTATGAGAGCCTTAATCGTCAAACAGAAATTTACAGAAAAATTAGAAATACAATAAGATTTCTACTTGGAAACCTCAAAAACTGGAATGAAAAAAAAGAAAAAATAAATCATGAAGATCTTCCAGAATTAGAAAAATATATTAGATATGAAATTTATAGCATTAATGAAGTTGTACTCAAGAGTTTCAAGTCCTACAACTTTTATAGAGCATTTCAATTAATTTCAAATTTTTGTAATAATGAGCTCTCAAGTCTGTTCTTTGATATAAGGAAAGATACGCTTTATTGCGAACCTATTAATTCGTATAAAAGAAATTCTGCCCGGACAGTTATGGTTGATGTTTTTAAGATTCTTATAAATTGGCTTTCCCCAGTTTTAGTTTTCACTACAGAAGAAAGTTGGCAATGCTGGTTAGATCAAAAAAATATAGAAAAAGAAAATAGTTGTCATCTTATACCGTATCATGATTTGCCTGATGTTTGGAATAACGAAAATATATATAAAAATTGGAAAATTATTAAAAATATTAGGAAGGCAGTGAGTAATTTAATTGAAAAAAATAGAGATCAAAAACTTTTAAAATCAAGTCTCGAGGCAAAAGCAAATATTTTCCTGGGAGACACTTCGTATCTGGATATTATAAAAGACATTAATTTAAGTGATATTTTAATTGTTTCGGAAGCTATAATCGTTGAACAAAAAGATGAAAGTTTTTTTGAATTTGAGGAAGACAAAAATATTTCAATAAAAATTGAACCTTTCAATGGTACGAAATGTGAGAGATGTTGGAAAATTTTTAAAAAAAAAGGAAGTGAACTAATATGTAATAGGTGTGATGAAGTTATTAAGATTTCAAAATAAGAGGTTTCATTTTTTTTGCTATTCCCTTTCAGTTATTATTATAATTATCGATCAATATACAAAATATTTAACTAGTTTAAAAACTGAAGAACTATATTTTGGTATTCAAGTCTTCCCATTTCTAAATTTAGTTTATGTAGTTAATACTGGAATAAGTTTTGGAATATTCTCTGACTTTAATATTTCATTTTATTTAGGAATCCTGTCTTTTTTCATTAGTATCTTCATTTTTTTTTGGATTTGGAAGTCTTCCTCAAGAATTGACATAATTTCTTTAAGTTTCATTCTAGGGGGAGCTATTGGTAACGGTATAGATAGAATAAGAAACTCTTATGTAATTGATTTTATAGATTTTCATTTAGCTGACATTCATTGGCCAGCGTTTAATTTTGCAGATACTTTCATAACTCTAGGTGCTTTAATTTACATTGTTACTAGTTTTAAAAGTAAAACTAAGATAAAAAGTTAAAATAATCTTTTAAATTAATAGAACTAATGTTATCAATATTAAAGATTATAACAAAATATATGATTATTTTATATGATTTTAACTATATTTAGTGAATATAATGTTTAAAAGTCTGTTATTTAAAAATCAATTTAAAGTTAAGTATTTTACAATTGCGGCGTTGCTCTTTTTTTTGAATTCATGCTCAACAATAGAATCAAGTTGGGGGTCAGTAAAAGATGCTGGTGGATATATATATGATTCCGTAGTTTTTTGGGAAGATCAAGAACCTGAAGAAAGCGAAGCAATAATTGTTGAAGATGCTTATCAAGTTCCAGATTTTGCTGATGAACAAAATGATCAGACATATAATAATAATCAAAGGATGTACCAACAAAATATGTCTCCTTCTAATCAATTTTATGGTGGATATAATGATTCAATATACAGAAGCGCAAGGCAATATTATTATGTGGGACCTAATGGCACTCCGATGCCTGCACCACCTCCCCCACCTTTTCCTCAATATTCAATAGAACAAGATAATAATCGTTTTGGTCAGCCTTATATGAACGAGCCATTTGATAACTTTGAAACTATGAATAGTAATGTTACTAATTTAAACCAGTTACAAGTAATTGAAGCAGAACCGCAAATTCAAATGAACAGAATTATGAGTGAGGAGGAAGAAATGGAACTTTTCGGAATTGAAAATGATTGTATTAGAGTAGTCAATGACTATATGAGCGGTGGATATAAATGCGATGATTTTGATTAGTAAAAAAAAAATTTCAAAAATTATAGTATTGTTAGTTTTTTTCTTGAATTCCTGTGAGGCTATAAAGATGGCAAGCGGTATTACTAAGCCAACAATGGAAGATGATCTTGTAAATGAAACTCCAGAATTAATTCTACCACCAGATTTTGAATCTAGGCCCATGAATAATGCTAAAAATTCTTACCGAGATAGAAATAATCTTACTCAAGAAAACCCAGAATTTTCAGAGCAAATAATAGATAATAGAAATTTTGTACAACCAAGAACACAAAATTTCATGGCTCCCATGGTTCAAGTTCCACTATCAACCTCACCATCAGATTCAATAGAAAAATTTAGTAGAAATAGAAAATTTACACTTGGAAAATGGGTTTATGAAAATTCTGTTAATAGTTTTAGAGAAGGAAATATTTATTACAGACCAATATATGATAAGGGTTATAATTTTTCCAGAAGATATACTCCTGAAAATAATTTTATAAATCAAAATAATATGAACTACCAAGGTAGAAATTTCCAAAATAACCAAACATATCAAGATCAAAATTCATATGATTCGATCGAAAATAATTATGAATCAATCCAGGCAATAGATGAAATTCCAATTGTTAGGTAAAATAAAAAGTAATCAGTTATAAAAGTTAAAAGAGTTATATTTATCTTTGACTTATTGAAACAATTTATTTTGATGCCATATTGAAGTAATGAAAGTAAAATCCTTAATATTATTTCTTGTGATTTTCTTGAACACTAAGGTGGTTGTCTCTAAGATATTTGATTCTAAAGAGTTTTTTCTAGACAACGGTTTAAGAGTTGTTTTGGTTGAAAACAATAGAGCTCCTATCGTAACTCACATGATTTGGTATAATGTTGGGTCTGTTGATGAAAATTATGGAAAAAGTGGTATAGCTCATTTCTTAGAACATTTAATGTTCAAAGGAACAACAAAATTTCCAGGAAATTATTTCTCAAAATTTATTTCTTCAAATGGTGGTAGTGAAAATGCTTTTACAAGTTACGATTATACAGCATATTATCAAACTATACCTTCAGAAAAAATAGAACAAATAATTGAGATGGAAGCTGATAGAATGCAAAACTTAACTCTTACTGAAAAACAAGTTTCAACTGAACGTAAAGTAATATTGGAAGAAAGATACCAAAGAATTGATAGTAAACCATCTTCTATTCTGGATGAATCGCTCAGAAAAAGTTTATTTCCTAATCATACATACGGAACGCCCATAATAGGTTGGGAACATGAAATTAAGTCTCTAAAATTTAATGATATTTTTAATTTCTACAGGAAGTATTATGTTCCACAAAATGCAACTGTAGTTCTTTCCGGTGATATAGACTTACAAACAGCTAAAAAATTAACAAAAAAATATTACGGAAAAATTAGTTCGGATAATAAAACTATTCAAAGACTTTTACTTGCAGATCCGAAGTTATTAACTGACTCTAGGGTAACTTATAATAATTCAGATATTAAACAAAAAATTTGGAAAAGAATTTATAAAGCTCCCTCTTATAAAGACTCCATTAAAGACGGAATTGCCCTTGATATAGGCCTAAAGATTATTGCCGGTGGTAGCACAAGTATATTATATGATGAGTTTGTTAAAAAGAAAAAAATGGTGTCTGCAATTGGTGGTTACTATCAAGGAATGTCTCGTGACATGGGAACAATTTATTTTTATGCAATACCAAATGCAGGAATCAAAATTCTAGAGCTAGAAGAGTTAATTGATAAAAGTATGTATGAAGCGTTAGATAATAAAATTACAGAAGAAAAATTTAAATTTCAAAAAAAAAATTATGAACATGAGGCTACATATCTAAGAGATAGTATTTTTCAACCGGCGCAAATTATCGGAGAAGCCCTTACTATAGGTCTAAAACTAAAAGAAATTGAAAACTGGAATGAAAATCTTAACAGTATAACTATTGACGATGTTAAAAGTGCTATTAAAAGATTTCTCGAAAATAAAAATTACGTTACTGGAATCTTAGGATGAAACTTTTAATAAAAACTTTTGTTCTATTTAGTTTCATTATCCCAACTAGATTATGGTCATTAGAGGTATTAGACTTAAAAACAAAAAATGGTATTTCTTTATGGTTTGTTGAAGATAACTCTGTTCCAATAATTAGTTTGAGTATGAGTTTCAAGGGTGGTAGTTACTTTGATAAAATAGGTAAAGAGGGAACTTCAAGTTTTGTAGCAGCGTTATTAGATGAAGGTTCAGAAAATATGAATGCTAGAGAGTTCCAAGAAAAAATTAAATCTTTGGGTATGAAGTTAAATATTTCAACTAGTAAAGACGAACTTAATATTACATTTCAGACAGTTTCCAGTAATAAAGCAGAAAGTTTTGATCTCTTAAGACGAGCGATAACTAAGCCCAGATTTTCCTCTGAATCAATCGAAAAAGTAAGAAATCAAATAAGTGCAAGTCTAAGAATTGAGAAGTCAGACATTCAACAATTATCATCGAAAGTTTTTGATCAGAATTTTTATGTCAATCATAATTTTTCTAAAAGCAAGCTTGGTACTATTGATTCGATCTCTAATATTAACAGAGAAGACCTTTTGGAATATACTAAGAAGTATTTTACGAAATCAAATATGATATTAGGTGTTTCAGGGAATATTGATAAAGAAGAATTATTAAAATTAATTGACTCTACATTTTTTGAACTTGAAGATGGAAATGAGAATGATTTCTATATTCCAAAATTTGTAAAATTAAATACGGGGATTCACTCTGAATTCAAAGAGACTCCTCAAACATCTGTAGTTTTTGGTCATCATGGTTTAATGAGAAACAACAAAGATTTTTTTGCAATAAGAATTGCAAACTATGTTTTAGGTGGTGGTGGTTTTCAATCAAAGTTATATAAAAAAGTCAGAGAAGAAAGAGGACTAGTTTATTCAATATATTCCTACCTGATTCCTTTTATTAATGATGGAATAATTATAGGAGGTTTTCAAACAAGAAATGATTCAGTTAAAGAAACAATAGATTTAGTAAAAAAACAATGGAAAGAATCAAAAGAGCAAGGAATAACAAAAGATGAATTAAAAGATGCTAAGTCATATTTTATTGGATCTTTTTCTAGAAACTATACTAGCACATTAGCCATTGCGGCTTTACTAGAAACGGTGCAAAAATTTAATCTAGGAATAGACTATTTTACAAAGAGAAAAGAGATAATTGAAAATCTTACGGTTGAGTATATCAATGAAGTAAGTAAAAGTTTCTTTGACGAAAATATGCTTTTCTTTGCTGTTGTCGGAAATCCATAAAAATGAATTATAAGCAAAAATTTTACAACTTTGATGATAAATTAGATGCAAAAATTGATTTAAATAAACTTAAAGATGCACATTTAAAAGTTTTAGATGAACTTCAAACTGATAAATTAGAGTGTTTGTCCATTGTAAATAACTTTTCGCAGAAACAAATAATTAAGGAGATTTCCAAAAAATTAAGACGTTATGAGACGATATTGTTTTTAGGAACTGGAGGATCAAGTCTGGGAGGAAAAACATTATATTCTTTAAAAAACAATCAGTTTATAAATAATAATAACCCCAAGATTTATTTTATTGAAAACATAGATTCTGAACAGATTATGGACCTTTTAAAGTGCATAGATTTTAAAAGAACTGGATTTGTTGTTATTTCAAAATCAGGAGAGACAATAGAAACTCTAAGTCAATTTTTTATGATAAAAAATTTTTCTAAAAATATCGTTAATAATTTTTCCAAAAACCTATATATCATTACAGAAAACAAAAAGAGCACTCTGAAGAAAATTCAGGAAGAATTGAAATGTCCATATTATGAACATAGCAAGCTAATTGGCGGAAGATACTCTATTTTTTCTCTTGTAGGTATGATTCCCGCTGAGTTATCAAACCTAGATAGTGAAAAAATCCATCAAGGTGGAGCTAAAGTCCTCGAGCAAATGTCAAGAATAAAGAATATTCACGAATTTCCTCCTGCTCTAGCATCTTTAAAAAATTATAATTTGATAAAAGAGGGTATAAATCAAAATATCCTTATGCCATATTCGGATTCCTTACTGAATTTCTCTATGTGGTTCAGACAATTATGGGGTGAGAGTATTGGAAAGAATGGAAAGGGTTCAACACCGATAAGTGGCATGGGTACTGTTGATCAGCATAGTCAACTACAATTATATCTGGATGGACCTAGAGACAAGTTTATCAATATTATCTATTTTAAAAAGAAAAAAAAATCTATTGAACTTGACTGTTATATTTCAAAAAACTTTGTTTACGAAAATTTACATAAAAAAAATATGAATGAGTTATTAGTTGCCGAGACTATGGCTACATTTGAGACTTTGAAAAAAAAAAATGTACCTATTAGAATGATAGAGTTAGAATCAAATAATGAAGAAACAATTGGTTCGATTTTAATGCATTTTTTTCTTGAAACTATTTATACTTGTTATCTTCTTGATATTAATCCATTTAATCAACCTGCAGTTGAAGAAGGGAAAAAACTTGCTATCAAGTATTTGAATCATGGAAAAGATAAAACTTCTTTCTGAAAAACTTATCAATAAAATTGCCGCAGGAGAAGTCCTTGAAAGACCTGCATCTGCTGTAAAAGAACTGGTTGAGAATAGTTTAGACGCTAAAGCGACTAAGATTGATATTTACATAAGAGATGGAGGAAAAACAGAAATAAAAATCATAGATGATGGGAATGGTATCAGTAAGGATCAGTTATTACTTTCTGTAAAGAGACATGCAACCTCAAAACTAAGTGATGAAAATTTATTTTCAATTAAAACAATGGGTTTTAGGGGAGAGGCTTTACCATCAATTGCATCTGTTTCAAAATTTCATATCACATCAAAAACAAGAGATGATGACATTGGTTCAGAACTTTATGTTGAATCTGGAGAGATAATTCATAATAAGCTATCTAATAGACAAGTTGGAACTACTGTTACTGTTAAGGATATTTTTTTCACAACACCAGCAAGACTGAAGTTCTTAAAATCTGAGAAGTATGAGAATCTTTTAATTAAAAAAACTATTCAAAAGCTTGCACTAGCTAATACTGAAGTGGAATTTAATTTGTTTTGTGAAGAAAAAAATATAATTAATACAAAACCAATCAAAAATTTAACCAAAGAGGAATTTTTAAAAATGAGAGTTATAGATCTGTTTGGAGAGAGTTTTGAAAAAAATTTGATTTTATTCAAACAAAGAAGAGAAAATTTTTTTTACTCAGGTTTAATAAGTCTTCCAACATTTCATTTTTCAAACAGTGCGAACCAATTTTTTTTTGTTAATAATAGATCAATTGGGGATAAACAGCTAAATGGGGTTGTAAAAGCTGCATATAGAGATTTTTTAGCTCATGACCGATTTCCACAAGTTATAATATTTATTGACGCTCCTTATAAAGACATTGATGTAAATGTGCATCCAACGAAAAATGAAGTAAGGTTTAAGGATTCTAACCTTTTGAGGTCATCATTGATTAGTTCAATCAGAGCCAGTTTGTCTATGGCTGGGCATAGAGCTACATCAACAAACTCATCAATAGCTTTGCAATCTTTCAAAGCCTATCCTAAAAGTTATCAAATAGACTTTCAAAGACCTCAATTAGATTATAATGCAGTTATTAATGATGAAAAAGAAATTAATTTTGATGGTAAGCATAAAACGGATGATATCAATCCATCAAATATAAGAGATATTAATCAACCACTTGGGTATGCAAAGTGTCAATATCATGAGACCTATATAATTTCTGAAACTAATGATGGTATTGTAATTGTTGATCAACATGCTGCTCACGAGAGAATTGTTTATGAAAAATTAAAAAAAGATTTTTTTAACAAAACTGTTCAGACACAAATTTTATTAATTCCAGAAATAATTAACGTTGATTCTTCAACATTAGAATCTTTGTCAAATATTCAAGAAACACTTAAAAGTTATGGGCTGGTTTTAGAAAAATTTGGTAAAGATTCTATTCTAATTAGAGAAGTTCCAGTAATTTTATCGAACTCAAACGTTAAACAACTAGTAATTGACACCATCAATGAATTAAATGAAATAGGAAATACAGAAATTATTGAAACAAATATTAATAAAATATGTTCATCCATGGCATGTCATGGTTCAATAAGAGCAGGAAGAGAAATGAAAATTGAAGAGATGAATAATTTATTAAGAGATATGGAATCCACACCATTTTCTGGACAGTGTAATCATGGAAGACCAACATATGTAGAATTAAAAATTAATGATATAGAAAAGTTATTTGGCAGAAAGTAATTAAACTATTTTTATGAAAGAAAAATTAGAGACACCCATCTTTTTCTTCTTTAAGAGATGAATAAAACCAAATTTTTCAACTTCTTGGTTTTTTCTAGACTCTATGATTCCTATAGAATTACTTATTATCCATTCTTTTTCATACAGCAATTTAATGCTTTTATTAATTACCTCATTTTTATACGGAGGATCTAAGAAAAAAAGATCAAAACTCTTCTGTTTTTTGAAATTTTTTGTTAAGTCCAAATTATAGAAGAAACTCTTTCTTATCAATTTAAATTTCTTGCAATTATCTTTTGCAAGTTCAAGTGATTTTTTAGAATTATCTACAAAGGTCGATGTTTTTGCTCCTCTTGATAATGCTTCGATTCCCAAAGCTCCAGTTCCGCAAAAACCGTCTAAAACATTTAGATCTTCTAGTTTTCTATTTTCATTTTCAAGGATTGAATTCAAAGTACTAAAAATCATTTCTTTAGAACGATCTGAAGTGGGTCTTATCAGAGAATTTTTTGGTTGTAGTAGTTTTTGACTTTTAAGCTGTCCAGAAATCACTCTCATTTTTAAATCCTAAAATTTCTAAATTTTTTTTTAATTGATTACCTTTTATCTCAGATAAAGAATTTCTTTTAGTATCACTTATTTTAAAAGGCCCATATTCTATTCTTCTAAGTCTTATTACTTTTAGTCCGAAGTGATATAATAATTTTCTTATTTCTCTATTTTTTCCTTCAAAAATTTTAATTTCAAAATCCGTAATATCTTTTTTTTTAATTATTGTTTTTAATTTTAGTGGTTTATATTTTATTTTTTTCAATGTTATTCCTTTTGACAAGTTTTCTAAATTAATTTCATCATATTTTCCTTTGGTCCTCACATGATATTTTCTTTCTATGTTATTTTTTGGATGTTCAAGGAACGTTGATAAAGAGGGGTTATTAGTAAATAGAAGTAATCCCTCAGAATTAATATCCAATCTACCTACAGAAACTACCCTCGGAAAGTTTTTTGGGAGAACATCAAATACTGTTTTTTTATTGTATTGATTAGAATTAGAACATATTAGTCCTAATGTTTTATTAAAAATCCATAATCTAGTAGATTGTTTTTCAAGACTTTTCCCTTTAATTGTAATATTTTTAATTAGTTTTGGGTCAATAATAAAGTTTTTAAATGGTTTATTTTCATAAAAGACTTCTCCATTTTCTATTAATTTTTCGGCTTCTCGCCTTGAGCAAAAACCAGCGTGTGAAATTAATTTAACTAATCTAATAGGTTTTCTTTCCAATTTATTTTGATGCCTTCACTAACGCTTTGAAAATATTCAAGTCATTCTCATCAATCAAAAATTCAGGATGCCATTGTATTCCAATACAAAAACTTAATTTCTTGTGCTCTATTCCTTCTATTACTCCGTCTGAACTTACTGCATTGATTACCAGATCTTTTCCAGTCTTTTTTATTGATTGATGATGCGCAGAATTTACAAACATTTTATTTGTATTAACAATTGACTGCAGTTTTGAGTTTTTTTTTATAAATACATCATGACTAGCTTGATCTCTTGGATTAATTTGTTCGTGATTTATTTTAGTATCTACTTCATCCGGAATATGTTGGTATAATGTTCCACCAAAAATAACATTTAGTAATTGTTCACCCCCACAGATACCTAAAATAGGTTGATTATTTTTTACTGCTTGCTCAGTAATTTTATATTCAAAGTTAGTCCTGCTTCTTTTTAAATTAACTTTGTTATGGATATTTTTTTGTCCATATAGATTTGGATCAACATCAAAGTCACCACCTGTAATGATAATTCCATCTATTAGTTTGATAAAACTATCAATTAAACTTTCATTATGCGGAATAAATACTGGAACACCTCCTGCTTGATACACACTATCAGAGTAGTTTTTTCTTGCCGCATACCAAGGAAATGATGAATATGTTTTCTTTTCTTCTAAATCAAGAGTTATTCCAATTATAGGACAATTCATAGTTTTTAAATAATATTTGAGATAATATTAAATTATCATATGTTAAAAAACATGAATTTTGAATTAAATAATTTACTATATGAATTTATACCAACGCTTAAATAATCCAATGAAGTTTGCAACAGAAATGGCAAAAAAATCTTTTAATAAAGTAGACGTTCCAGTTGCTTGTGTGATTGTTAATTCTAAAAAAGAATTAATTAGTTATGCCTGTAATAGCGTTATTGAAAAGAGTGATTGCACAGCCCATGCTGAGATCGAGGCAATACGAAAAGCATGTTTGGTAGTGAAAGACCATAAATTATTTGATATGAGTCTTTATGTTACTTTGGAGCCATGTGTGATGTGCGAGTCAGCAATATATCAGGCAAGAATAAAAGAGGTTTTTTTTGGTGCATATAACAATAATTTTCGAAATAATTTTAAAAATATTAGGTTTAAATATAATTCTGGTCGAAAAAACTTTCAATTTTTTGGAGGTTTTCAGGAAGAGGAAAACTCAATATTATTAAAAAGATATTTCAAAGAAATAAGAAAAAAAAATCAATCATAATTTTTAACACCTATATCATCTCTGTAAAACCCATTTTTCCAATCAATTTTCTTCAAGGCACGATAAACTTTTCTTTTAGCTATATCTGGATTTTTATCCTTTGCAGTTATTGAAAGAACTCTCCCACCACTAGATAAGTATTTATTATTTTTTTTTTCAGTTCCAGAATGAAATATTTCTATATTTTCATTTAAAGATATTTTTTGAATATCTTTTATTTCTAAACCTGTTTGATATTTATTTGGGTAGCCAATTGATGCAAGTATCACACATAAACAAAAGTCTTTATTCAATGAAATTTTTAAGTTTTTATATAAAAGATCACTTGCCACAGCATTTAAAATATTTAAAAGATCAGAGTCAAGTTTTCTCATAAGGACTTGACACTCAGGGTCACCAAATCTAACATTATACTCAATAATTTTTGGTCCTTCTTTTGTAATCATCAGTCCAAAGAAAATTATTCCTCTGTAAACAATTTTGTTTTTTTTCAAACCATTTTTGGTTGGTAAGACTATTTCTTTTATGATTTTTCTTTCTAATGCAGTTGTTATCTTCTTGGAGGGACTAAACGCACCCATTCCACCGGTATTTAAACCTTTATCATTATTTTTTGCTCTTTTATGATCGAGTGCATATCCAAAAGGCAAAAAGTTATTTTTGTCAAAAAAAGCAAAATAACTTATTTCATAGCCTTCTAAAAACTCCTCTATCAATATTTTCTCTCCAGCATTACCAAATTTACTTTTTTTAAAAATATCATGTAAAGTTTTTACTGCTTCTTTCTTAGAGGTGCAAATTATTACTCCTTTTCCGGCAGCTAAACCATCTACTTTGATTACAAATGGAGCATTATTCAAATTTATATGATTTACAGAAGATTCGAAATTATTAAATTCATATGAATTGGCAGTTGGAATAGAGTTTTTTTTTAGAAATTTTTTTGAGAAAACTTTTGATGTTTCAAGTTTTGCAGCTCTTTTTGAGGGACCAAAAACTTTTATTTTTTTGTTAGTTAAATAATCGGACAGTCCTTCCCCTAGCAGACCTTCGGGACCAATAACTACCAAATCAATTTTATGTGATTTACAAAATAAATATATTTTTCTTTTATTTGTAGGGTTGATTTTGATACAAGTAGCTACTTGCTCTATTCCACCATTTCCAGGAATACAAAATAAACTATTACATTTTGGTGATTTAGAGATTTTCCAACAGAGAGCATGTTCTCTGCCACCACTTCCTAAAACGAGTATATTCAAAAAAAAACCTTTTAATTTTAGATCTAAACAAATAGAAATAATATAATCAAATGAATGAAATTTCCAATATAAATGAATATACAGTATCAGAACTTAATAATTCTATAAAAAAAACTATAGAAAGTAATTTTTCCTATATCAAACTAATAGGAGAGGTTTCCAAAATTATAAGACATACTTCGGGACATATATATATAACTTTAAAAGATGAGAATGAAAGCATCTCTGCTGTCTGCTGGAGATCAAAAGTATCAAAACTTTCATTGATACCTGGAGAAGGTGAAAAAATATTAATCTACGGGAAAGTAACAACTTATTCATTGCAATCTAAATATCAAATTACAATTGATAAAATAGAATCAGAGGGTGAGGGATCATTATTAAAAAAGTTTGAAGAAATAAAGCTTAGACTGGAAAAGGAGGGAATTTTTGATCAGAAGTATAAGAAAAAAATTCCATTTCTTCCAGACAAAGTAGGTGTAATCACTTCCGAGAACGGAGCAGTGATAAAGGATATTATTCATAGAATAAGTGATAGGTTTCCTCTCGAGATTATTATTTATCCAGTTAGTGTTCAAGGAAAAGGATGTGTTCAGCAAATTTCAGAAATCATTCAAAAAATTAATATTGAGTCTTTAAAGGGAAATAAAGATTTTATTGTAGATGTATTAATTTTAGCAAGAGGAGGAGGAAGTTTAGAGGATTTAATGCCTTTTAATGAAGAAGTTCTGGTTAAAGCAATTTTTAATTCAATTATACCAATAATTTCGGCTATTGGTCATGAAACTGATTTTACACTCTCTGATTTTGCTTCGGACTTGAGGGCACCAACTCCAACTGCAGCTGCAGAGTTTGTTGTTCCAGTCAAAAAAGAACTCAACATAAAAAATTATGAACTAATGCAAAGACTAAACAAGGCTATTTCCAGACTTATGGAAAATAAAAATTTAAACACGCAAAACTTGTATAATCAAATCCCAGACGTCAAAACTTTAATTAACCAAAAATTTCAGTCACTAGATTTTATTGAAGTAAAACTAATAAATCTAATAATAAACTTTCTCAAAGAGTCTAAAATTAGACTTAAAGATATTATTGTAAATTTAGATACAAAAGTATTTTTTAATGAACTTTCTTTCTTTAAAGAAAGAAAAAAAAACTTGGATCAAAGGCTTCAGAAAAGCCTCAATAATACGATGATTTTTCTTGATCAAAAAATTAAAGAAAATTCAAAATTGTTAAGTTCACTATCATATAAAAATATTTTAAAAAGAGGATACAGTGTGACCAGAGTTTCGGGTAAATTAGTAAATAGAGATAAAGAAATTTTAAAAGGACAAACCATGGAAATCGAATATTATGATAGTAGGACTATTGTAAAAAAATTATGAAGTATTTAATTTTTTTTCTTGTAATTTCTCCATTAAAAATATTAGGTATGGATGATCAAAATTTTCCAGAGATAATAGGTTGTTTCTGTGAAGGTGGACTAATTTATGGAGAAGCAAAAAAAAATGATGAGATAATAATTGATAATAATAAAATTAAAGTATCAAGCGATGGATATTTTATTTTTGCTTTTGGTCGTAAATTTCAAAAAGATTTAAATTTAAGCATAAATGGAATAGATAAAATATTTAAAATAAAAGATCAAAAGTATAAAATAGAAATAATTAATAATTTAGCATCAAATAAAGTTGAACCTAATCAAAAAGAAATACAAAAAATACTTCGAGATAAAGAAAAGATTCAACTAGCAAAGAAAAAGAGTGAAGATAAAAAATTATTTAAAGAAGACTTTATTTTTCCTGCTAAAGGAAGGATCTCAGGTGTTTTTGGAAGTCAAAGAATTCTCAATAAAAAACCAAGACGCCCTCATTATGGAATTGATATAGCTGCCCCAAAAGGTACTAGAATAGTTTCTCCTGCTAATGGCAGAGTTTCATTAGTAGAAAAGGATATGTTTTTTACTGGAAATACTGTAATTATCGACCACGGACTTGGATTGATTTCCATTTTTGCACACCTACACGAAATAAATTTATCTGAAGGTGAATATGTAACTACTGGAACATTGATTGGTTCTATAGGTCAGACAGGAAGAGCAACAGGTCCTCACCTGCATTGGGGTGTCTATTTAGGAAAAAAGCCTGTGGACCCAAATATTTTGATCACCTTAAATAAAATTAACTAAATTTTTTTTCTAAAAATTTCTTTAAAGTCTTTTTAGATGAGAAAATGATTTGTAATTTTGCGATTTTTATTTTTTTTCTGTATATTTTTTTTATTTTTGTAATGTCTTTTTCTGTAGTAATTATTTCAAGATTACTCCTTTCAGCTAAATTTATTATTTTTTCTATGTCTGAATCGTTGTAAAAATAGTGATCTGGAAAGCTTTCTTTTTGTTTTATATTCAATCCATTTTCACTTAGGCTGTGATAAAAGTTTTCAGGCGAACCAATAGCACAAAATGCAAAAATATTTTTTGTTTTAAGATTTGGAATTGCTATTTTTTTTTTTGCATGAAAAATTGGTAGATCAAATGAGGGGTTTAATTTTAAAGTATTATTTGAATTATTAATTAATATCATTGCGTCAGCTCTCGATAATCCAAATTGGATACTTTCTCTTAATGGTCCAGCTGGAAATATTTTTTCATTCCCAAATTTATTAAGTGTATCGCATACAATTAAGGAGATATCTTTCTTGATATGTTTAGTTTGAAAACCATCATCGAGAATAAGTAAATCAGCCTTATTTTCAATACATAGATTTGCTCCTTCTTTTCTATCAAAAGCCACACAGACCTGACCATAATTTTTATGCAGTATTGCTTCATCACCAACATCTTTTGGCTCGTCATCTTTATTTACTATTCTTACATTTGATGAGTAACGCCGGTAGCCTCTTAGTAGAACAAAAATATTTTTATAATTCTTTGATAATAATTCCCTTATCGCAATGACTACAGGTGTCTTACCCACACCACCAATAACTAAATTTCCAATACAAATTGTTGGTACTGAAACTTTTATTTCTCTACAGAGTCTATAATAAATTCTATGAATTAGGTTATAAGACAAGCTTAAAGGGCCTAAAAGAATAGAAATAATATTATTTTTTTTATACCAGAATTTTGGAGGTTTAATCATTTTATATTTTTGAAAGATATTTATTTAGTTCAATCCACATAACTTTAAACTTTTTTTTTTCTTTCAAACAAAATTCTTTAAGATTTGATGCCTGCTCTAATCTTTCTTGCTTGTTATCATACAATTTAATAATTTTTTTCTTTAAATTATTTTTATCTGCATTCAGCGCAGCCTTATTCTTTAATAATGCTTGACTAATTTCTAAAAAATTTTGCATATATGGACCAAAAATAATTGGAACATCAAAATGTGATGCTTCTATTGGATTTTGTCCTCCATGATTTACAAATGATCCTCCGATGATTACGATATTTGAGATTTTATAAAATAAACCAACTTCCCCAATAGTATCTACCAGGTAACATTTTGTTCGAGAAGAAATTTTTTCCGATTTTGATCTTGTACTAAAATTTACGTTCTCTTTTTTTATTAAATTTTGTATTTTCACAGATCTATTTACATGTCTTGGTATCAAGATCAACAAAAGGTTAGGAATTGATTGATATAGTTCTTGGGTGATTGATAATAATAATTTTTCTTCTTGATCATGGCTGCTTACTAGAAGAATAGTAAATCTATTGGTGATCTGACTTTCAAGACTTTTTAGATCATTTTTATTATATTTTAAGTTTTCAGAAAAGAATTTTATATTTCCAATGCTTTTATTATTTTTCATTCCAAGCGCTTCAAACCTTTTATTGGATATATAATCTTGAGATAAACAAAGATCAAATTTTTCTATAAGTTCTTTTGCATGATTAGGAAAATTTTTCCATCTTAGGAAAGTTTTTTTAGATAACCTTGCATTAACTAAAAGATTAATTTTTTTACATCTTTTTGATTCAAAAATTAAGTTTGGCCATAGCTCTGATTCTATAAATATAGATAGATTTGGATTCCAATATTTAAAAAACTTTTTTACTACATGATTTATATCTAACGGTGTAAATTGATGAATTACATTTTTAAGATTTAATCTTTTAAAAATTTCTGCTGAGGTAATTGTGGATGTTGTTATTAAAATACTGTATTTCGGATAATGATCATAAATTTTATTTATTATAGGAATAATTGATAGGAATTCACCGATACTTACTGCATTAATCCAAATAACTTTTTTTTTTGGTCTTTTTAAACTGTAAAAACCAAATTTTTCAAGAAAACTTTTTCTCGTTTCTTTTTTTTTGATGAGTCTAAAGAGAAAAAAAATAACTATTGGTATAAAAAAAATATTTATTAAATTTCTATATAATACAAATAACATAACTAATTTAGTTTACCAGATTATCTGAAAGCTTTGTCACTCTATTAATCTCATCCTCCAGTTTTTTTTTATTTATATTAAGTTTCTCTTTTTCAAAATAAATTGGTTTTCCCCAAACAGCAACAAACTTATTAAATGGAAATACGAAAAGAAATTTATCCCATGAGCTTAATTCCTTGCTATATTTTGCACTAAAACTTAGGGGTATTACTGGAGTTTTAGATAATAATGAAAGAGATATCATCCCATCTTTAACCTCTCCTCTTGGTCCTCTTGGTCCATCGGGTGTCATTCCAATAATATTATTTGACTTGATTTCTTTAAGAATATTTCTAAGCGATTGATACTTATTATTGAAAGATGAACCTACAATGGTTTTTATGCCAAAATAAGAAACGGCTTTTGAGATAATTTGTCCGTCTGGATGACCAGATATTAGCATAAAGAAATTTTTTTCGTAATTCCAACAAAAGGGTGTCATCAATAATCTTCCATGCCAAAAACACACAATAAAATTTTTATTTGCTTTTATTAAGCTAGAAACATTTTCATTATCTTTAATCAACCAAATAGATGTGTGATAGCATAATTTTAAATAAAGAGATATTAGCCAACTTAATAATGATTTAATTATTGAATTTCTTATAATTTTTTTAAGCATTTTTTTTTAATTTGAACTGGATATTGTAGAGGCTCTTGTATAACGATGAGGTAGAAATTAGTTTCTTATGATTTCCAGATTCTATAACTTTTCCATTGTCTAAAACAATTATTTTGTCTGCATCTTTAATAGTTGATAATCTATGCGCAATAACAAGAGATGTTCTACCAGACATTAGTTTTTTTATGGCATTCTGTATTTTTTCTTCTGATATTGAATCAAGAGATGATGTGGCTTCGTCGAGTAAAAGAAATGGTGAGTTCTTCAAAAAAGCCCTAGCAATAGCAATTCTTTGCCTTTGACCACCAGATAATTTAACTCCATTTTCACCAATTTGTGTGTTTATACCCTTAGGTAATTTAGAAATAAATTCACTACATCCAGAATTTTTACATGCCTGAATTATTTGATCTTTACCGACATTTTCAGATCCATAAGCAATGTTATATTTTATAGTTTCATCAAAAAGAACTATATCTTGACTTACTATAGATAATAAATTTCGAAGATTTTTAATTCCGATATCATTAATATTTTTATTATTTATTAATATTTGACCTTTATAAGGTTCATAAAAACGAGGTATTAGATTTAGTAATGATGTTTTTCCTGCACCTGAGTAACCGACTAAAGCAACTTTTTTACCATGCGGAATATCTATTGAAATATTTTTAAGAACATCATCTTCAGAGCTAAAGTACTTAAAATAGACATTTTTAAAAGTAATATTTTTCTTCTTATTTAGTCTAATTGGATTAAACAAAATTTTTTCTTTATCTACAATTTTGGGGGTTATATCGATGATAGAAAAAACTCTTTGTGCAGAAGCCATTGCGGTTTGTAAAGTAGAATTTAAACTAGCAAGAGATTTGACTGGTTGGTAAGCCATTAATAATGCAGTTATAAATGAAAAAAATGTACCAGGAGTTGTTACACCATTTATTACTTGACTTCCTCCCACCCATATAACTGAAGCTATGGCTAAGCCTCCAAGTGTCTCCATAAGCGGTCTGGCTATTGAACTAATTTTATTAGACTTAAAAGTTAATTTAAAAATATTTTCTATTGATATATTTACCCTATTTTTTTCAAAACTTTGTGAGTTAAAAGACTTAATAGTTTTAATTCCGGAAAAAGTTTGTGTTAGTTTGGATGTTAATTCGCCAAAACCAATTTGTGTTTGCGTGGAAATTTTTCTAATTCTTTTACCAATTCTAACTATAGGAAAGATTGATATTGGAAAAACTATGAATGCCATTAGTGCAAGTTTCCAATCGTGATAAAACATTACTAATATTAAAAAAAAAATAGTTAATAAATCTTTAACAATATTTGTTATTACATTATGTACGCCTCTAGTTAATGAGCCTACATCAGCTATAAATCTTGATATTAAGGTTCCGGAGTTTGTTTCACTGAAGAATGATAAATCGCATTTTATAATTGATGAAAACATTTCTGTTTGAACATCAGCTACTATTCTGTAACCAATAAAATTCATTAAAATTGATTGGAAATATGAGGCAATTCCTTTAAAAATAGAGATTAAAATTATTGCTATAGGGAGAAATAATAACATTCTAGAATTCTTATTTAAAAAAATATCATCTAATACAGGTTGCATCATCCACGCGTGAATTGCGGTGGTTGCTGAAACTATAATCATACACAAAAGTGCAAAAAACAATTTTTTATAGTGTTTTTTTACATAGTTATTTATTAATCTTTTAAGTAGATGCTTAGTAGAATTTAAATCAATTTTCGGTTTTGTTTTTTTCAAATTATTACCAATTAAGCTTTTTTAATTTCTTTAAGTAATCTTTTGTGAATAAATGGATTTGCGGCAAAAACTGACGAAATTTTTAGGTTTTTAGAATTATAATTTATTGGCTCATTTTTAATATTTGAAATGACTCCACATGCCTCTTCAAGTATCAATGCAGCAGCAGCAAGATCCCAGTCACTTTTTTTTGTAAAACTTAATGCTATATCAATCTCCCCTTTGGCAACAAGAGCAATCTTATAGGCAATTGAACCCATAGGTAAAATTTTTAAATCTTCAAAGAACGAAAATTTCGCAATTTTTTTTAATTCTGAATTACTAATTGCAACTTTACAATCACTAATAACTACATTATCGGAAACTTTTATTTTTTTTCTATTACAAAACGCCCCAAGGTTTTTTTGTGCCGAAAATAATTCGTTTGTTCTCGGGTTAAAAATCAATCCAAAGATAGGTTCAGAAAAGGACACTAGAGCAATTGAAATAACATATTCAGGTTTATTATTTATATAAGATCGGGTTCCGTCGATAGGATCTACACACCAGAACTTTTTTTTTATATATCTAGACTTGTCATCTTCAGATTCTTCAGACAACCAACCAAATTCAGGGGTATGTTCTTTAAAAAAATTTTTTAGAAATAAATTTATTTCTAAGTCAGCGTTAGTGACTGGTTGACCAATAGACTTATTCCAAAAATCAATTTTTTCTTTTTCAAAGCTTAGTGCAATTTCTCCAGCTTTATAAATAGCATCGTGAGCGATAGTGACATAATTTTTTTCTAGTTTGGTTACTTTTTCTCTCATTAAATTCCAGCAATTGTCATATTTTCTACTAAGCAAGAAGGAGAGTTAATTCCAAATGTAAACTCTAAATCACTTGCGGGTAATATAGTTTCAAATATTTTCAATAAATTCCCTGCGATCGTTACTTCCGAAACCGGGTATGCTATTTCTCCATTTTCTATCCAGAAACCAGATGCTCCTCGACTATAATCACCATTTGACATATTTATAGAACTGCCCATTAATTCTGTAACTAGCAATCCTTTTTTTATACTTTTTATCATTGCTTCTTTTGAAACAGACCCTCTATCTAAATATAAATTTGTTGATGTGGGATAAGGTAAAGATGATGGACCTCTTGATGCATGACCTGTTGGACTTTGATTTAGTTGCCTTGATTGTTCAAGTGAATTAAAGAAAAATTTCAATTTTCCATCTTGAATTAAATTTTTTTTGTTTGACTTAATACCCTCACAATCAACTATTTTAGATTTAGATTTTCTTTTCATGAGAGGGTCATCTATTATATTTATTTTTTCATCAAATAATTTTGAATTTAACTTATCTTTTAAAAAACTTGTTCCTCTTGCTATTAATGTAGCATTTGAAGCTGTTAATAAGTTCCTAATTAAACTTGAAGCAATTTTTGAGTCAAACATAACACTAGCTTTACAAGTTTTTATCTTTCTAGAGTTCAATTTTGCTACTGCTTTTTCAGCAGTTAGTCTACCAACTTTTTCTAAATCACCTAAATCATTGAAATATACCTCCGACTTAAAATCATACTCTCTTTCCATACTTGATTCATTACCGGCAAGTATAGCAAGTATGAAACTACTATTAGTTTTGCAAAACTCTTGGTATAGTCCGTTTGATGCAGCTAAAAAAAACTCGCTTTTTGACCAAGCTACTTCTGCTCCTTCAGAGTTTATAATCATGTCATTTTTTAGAGCACTACTCTCTAATTCCAATGCTTTATGATTTAACTCTGATAATGTTGGAATTTTCTGATCAAATAAATCTAAATTATCAAAATCTTTTCGGTTGAAATCTTGGACTTCTTGGTCTGATGCAAGTCCACAATATTGGTTATTAGGAACTACTGATACCATTTCAAATACTCTATCAATTAATAAATCTATATTTTTAGCTTCAGCATTATTTGATGAAATAATAGATTGTTTCTGACCTTTGATAGCTCTTATTCCTATTTCAAAATTTTCTGAGTATTCATTTTTTTCTAATTTATTTAATCTTACAGAAGAATTTAAAGATGAATTTTTTACAAAGAAAATATCGGATTGATCACACCCTTTTTTTTTAAGTTTACTTATAATGTTTTGAAGAAAGTTTTTATCCATAGTTTTCTTTATATGACAAAATGATATATTTACAACATCAAGTGAAAATTAGTCATGAGGAAAATTAATATGAGTTATTGGGTTGTGGGAGGAAACTATGAAAATACAGAATTTAAAAAAATTAAAAAAGGTTATAATATAGAAAGGTATGGTCCTTTCAGCTCATACGAAGAAGCAAAAAAAGAATGGGATTTTTATTCATGGAAAAATGTGGATGACTGTTATGTTCGTTATGAGATAGTAAGTCAAAAATAATTTGTAACTAAAAATCCAAAGAAAATAAATCCGCCGAGAAAAGAGTTTGATACAAATTCTTTTTGCAGTGTTTTTTTACTTCTAATATCGAAATTTTTAATTTGCTTTAATAGAAACAGAAAAATTATGATAGAAAAGAAAACAGCAAGAAAATCTATCCCATTATTATTAAAAAAAGATATTGAGAATAAAACAGAGCTTAATCCATATATTAAAAATAAAAACATTCTGGGAAATTTACTAGTTTTAATTGCCAGTGATTTTAAACCTAATTTTTTATCATCTTTTATATCTTGAAAAGCATAAATTGTATCATATCCGATAGTTAAGAATACTCCTGCAAAGTATAAATAAATTATTTCAACCATAAAAAAATCATTTGAACAAGAAAAACCAATTATCACACCCCAGTTGAAAACTAATCCTAAGATTACTTGTGGAAAAAAAGTGAATCTTTTAAAAAAAGGATAAAAAAATACTAACGGAACTATTGAAAGACTCAGTAAAATTGTTTTCATATCAAAATTCAATAGTATGGCTAGACTTAACAGCAATTGAAAAAAAAGAAAGATGGCGGCTTCGTGAATTGTTATTTTTTTTGATGCTAACGGTCTGTTTTTAGTCCTTTCAACTTTCTTATCATATTTAAGATCTATGATATCATTTATTGTACATCCAGCTCCACGCATAAAAAAAGAGCCTAACATTAGAAGCAATAGATGATATAAATCGGTGATTGAGATTTTGTTAAGAAATGCAACTCCCCAAAAACAGGGCCACATTAAAAGTAAAGAACCATAGGGTTTATGGTATCTTCCCAACATTAAAAGAAAATAAATTTTGTTAAATGATGACTTAATACTGGTTTTCATTATGATTTTAATTATAACTAGGCACAAAAATGGCTAAAATTAGAGTTTTTATAGAAAAGAACATTAAAATAGAAGGTGAGATAGTTCTTACTAAAAGTCAATCTCATTATCTTAAAAATGTAATGAGAAAAAAAGAAGGTGAAGAGTTATTTGCTTTTAATGGTCATGATGGAGAATGGTTAGCTAAAATAAGTTTTACAAAAAAAGAAGTTAAGCTCATTCCAATCAACCAAACTAGAAAGGTAAATGAAAACTTGAACTTAGATATTTGGATTTGTTTTGGAGTAATAAAGCCAAAAAATATTTCGTACTTAGTAGAAAAAACTACAGAGATTGGTGTAAGAAAAATTATACCTTTGAACACGGAATTTTCTGAAAATATAAAATTGAACTATTCAAGATTAGATAAAATTGCTATTGAAGCTACTGAACAATCAGAGAATATGATTGTTCCAAAGATTGAAGAATTAATAAATTTGGAAGATTTAATCAAAAAAATAGGTTCTGATAGGAAAATTATCATGTGCGATGAAAAAGAAAAAAATAATTCTATACTTAAAGTCTTAAAGAAAAATTCTCTTAAGAAATTAGCAATTTTTATTGGTCCAGTTGGTGGATGGTCAAAAAATGACAAGAGAGAATTTTTGAAGAAAAAGAAAGTTTTATTTGTCTCACTAGGAAATTCACTTCTTAAGGCTGATACTGCGGCAATTTATGCACTGTCTTGTATTACCGCACAAAAAGATTCTTAATATGAAAAAAAAAATAATTAATAAAAAGGATTTAATAGAGTTCATTGAAAGCGGATGTAAATCAAAAAATGATTGGAAAATTGGAACTGAGCACGAAAAATTTGGTTTCTTTAAAAAAGATCTTAGACCAATTTCTTACGAGGATATAAACGTTTTATTCAGTGAACT
>JAOOJU010000059.1 GCA_028407765.1 Rickettsiales bacterium | reverse complement strand
AATATTCATTTCAATTAATTGTTTTTTTGTTTTTAATTTCTTGTGTTGGAGAAACTCTTGTCCCAACTAAAGGTCCTGAAGGAGAACCAGGTAGTGAGCTAAATTTTGCTCAATTTGATGATATACCTATTCCTATAGGTTCTTCATTAAATCAAGAAGAATCAATAATAATTTCAAAAAATAAGAGTTGGTTAGGAAGACTAGTTTTTGATTCAAATAAAAAACAACTCTCCATCTTCGATTTTTTTAGGAATGAATTACCTAAATTTGGTTGGAAAAAATTATCAGAGGTTAGAGCAGAGTATAGTTTACTTAATTATACGAACAACAATCGTGTTGCATCCATCCAGATATTTTCTAATACATTTTATGGTTCAAAAGTTTCTATAACCGTAACAGAAAAAGAAAATTAATCTATTATAAATTAAAAATAATGGTGCGGTCGAGAAGACTCGAACTTCCACAGGATATTATCCTACAACGACCTCAACGTTGCGCGTCTACCAGTTCCGCCACGACCGCTAATTTTTTTCAAATTCAATAATACTTTGATCTACTTCAAGACTATCGCCTTCTTTACAAAAAATATTTTTTATTATCACATCCTTTTCGGCTCTTATAATATTTTCCATCTTCATTGCTTCTATTACAGCAAGGGATTCGCCCTCTTGAACTTTTTGACCTTTTTTAACAAGAATTGATGCTAATAACCCTGGCATAGGTGAAAGTAAAAAATTAGAAGTATCTAGCTTTTTTCTTGGAATCATTAAAGAATTCAGCTCAGCATGTTTATCAGATAATACTATTAACTCAACTTTAGCACTTTCATGAGTTAATGTATATTTTGGTCCATTACGTCCAACTTCAAAGTAAAATAATTTGTTGTCTACTAATGCTGATAATAGAGGAAAACCTATTTTCCAGTCACTTTTAATTTTAAAGTATTTTTTATTAATAAGAACATCATAACTTTTATTGTAATTATTATAAATTATTTTTGATTTAATTTTATGATCTTTTGAAATTACATTCCATTGGCTTCCAATCATTCTATTAAACCCTTTTACTTGGTTTGAAATTGATGCTGCTCTTAACATATATTTATAATGAATAAATGTTGCTATCGCGAAGAATTCGTCTACATTACTTATTTCTGCATTTTCTGAATTAAAACCGTTTTTATAGTTTTCTGATATAAAATTTGTTGAAAATTTACCACTAATAAAGTCATCTTTTTGAAAAATATTTGATAAGAAGTCTCTATTTGTTTTTACACCATCAATCAAATATCTATCTAGTGTATTTGTCATGATTTGAATTGCATCTTTTCTATTTTCTGCATACACAGAAAGCTTTGAAATCATGGGGTCATAAAACATACTTATTTCTGATCCTTCAACAACTCCAGAATCGATTCTTATATTCTTACTTTTAGGTTCTATATACCTTGTTAACCTACCAATAGAGGGTAAAAAATTTCTTGAAGAATCTTCAGCATATATTCTGGACTCAATCGCCCAACCTTTGAAGAAAATATCTTTTTGCGAGAGTTCTAATTTTTCTCCAGCCGCAATTTTAATCATTAACTCCACTAAATCGATACCAGTAATAAGTTCAGTCACTGGGTGTTCAACTTGTAATCTAGTATTCATTTCTAAAAAATAAAAATTTTTATTTTTGTCAACCACAAACTCTACTGTACCAGCAGAATAATATCCAACATTTTTTGCCAACGATATAGCTTGAGCAGCCATTTTTTCTCTTAATTGTTTATCAACAAAAACACTGGGTGCTTCTTCAATCACCTTTTGATGTCTTCTTTGTATTGAACACTCTCTTTCACCAAGATGAATAATATTTTTAAATTTATCACCAAAAACTTGGATTTCTATGTGCCTGGGTTCTTCTATGAATTTTTCAATAAATACTCTGTCATCACCAAAGCTTGATTGTGCTTCATTAATAGCTGAACTAAAATTTTCTTTAAGCTCTTTTTCATTAAAAGCTACTCTCATACCTTTTCCACCGCCGCCTGCTGAAGCTTTTACAATTACTGGATAACCAATTTTTTTTGATTCTTTTAGTGCATGATCGATTGAACTAATTATATTTAATCCTCCAGGAACAACAGATACTCCTGATTCAAAAGCAACTTTCTTTGATTCAATTTTATCTCCCATAATTGAAATGGCTTTGTTAGGCGGACCTATAAATACTTTTCCAACTTTATTAATTTCTTCACTAAACTTAACATTTTCAGATAAAAAACCATAACCAGGATGTACTGCATCGGCATTTGATTTTTTTATGGCGTTAATTATTTTTTTAATGTCCAGATAACTTTCAGCCGAAGTAGAGCCACCAATATTTATAAACTCATCGGCTTCAAGAACATGTGGTGAATCAATATCTATATTTGAACAAACTGCAACAGTTTTTATACCTAATTTTTTTGCTGTTTTTATTATCCTACAGGCTATTTCACCTCTGTTAGCGATAAGTATTTTTGAAAACATTACTTATTTCACCCTACAATGGAATATTATCATGCTTTTTCCAAGGATTTTGAAGCCTTTTATTTTTTAACATTACCAATGATCTACAAATTCTTTTTCTTGTTGTATGAGGAATAATTACATCATCAATAAAACCTCTGCTTCCTGCGATAAAAGGATTAGCAAACCTTTCTCTGTATTCATTAGTCTTTTTATCTATCTTTTCTTCATCTCCTAATTCTCCTCTAAATATTATTTCAACTGCACCTTTAGCACCCATAACAGCTATTTCAGCATTAGGCCAAGCATAATTAACGTCTCCTCTTAGATGTTTTGAGCTCATAACATCATAGGCTCCGCCATAAGCTTTTCTTGTAATGATAGTTATTTTTGGAACTGTTGCTTCAGCAAATGCAAATAAAAGCTTTGCACCGTGTTTAATAATTCCATTATACTCCTGTGATGTTCCAGGTAGAAATCCTGGAACATCTACAAAAGTTATTATAGGTATATTAAAACAGTCACAGAATCTAACAAATCTAGCTGCTTTTCTTGCAGAATTGTTATCTAAACACCCAGCAAGAACCATCGGTTGATTTGCTACAATGCCCACGGGGGAACCGGTCATTCTAGCAAAACCGGTTAAAATATTTCCTGCATATTCTGGTTGAAGTTCAAAAAAATCTCTGTCATCAACTACTTTAGTTATTAGTTCTTTCATATCGTATGGTTTATTTGGATTATTTGGAACTAAACTATCTAAGGATCTTTCTATTCTATCTGGAGCATCTTCAGAAACTCTTGTAGGGGGGCTTTCTTTATTAGAGGATGGTAAAAAACCCATAAATCTTCTTAATTGAAACAATGCCTCGATATCATTCTCAAATGCTAGGTCTGCTACACCAGATTTCTTGGTATGAGTAGACGCACCTCCTAGTTCTTCGTGACTAACTTCTTCATGTGTAACTGTTTTTACAACATCTGGACCAGTAACAAACATATAAGAGGTTTCTTTAACCATAAATATAAAGTCTGTCATTGCTGGACTATAAACCGCCCCACCTGCACAAGGTCCCATAATTACTGAAATTTGTGGTATTACACCCGATGATAGAACATTTCTCTGAAAAACTTCAGCATATCCTGCTAATGAAGCCACACCCTCTTGAATTCGTGCTCCTCCAGAATCATTTAACCCAATAACAGGAGCACCAACTTGTAAAGCTTTATCCATAATTTTACATATTTTTTCTGCGTGCGATTCCGACAATGATCCACCAAATACTGTAAAGTCTTGGCTAAAAACAAAAGTTAACTTTCCATTTATTGTACCATATCCTGTAACAACACCATCTCCAGGAATTTTTTGCTTATCCATTTCAAACTCAGAACACCTATGCTCTACAAACATATCCCATTCTTCAAAAGTACCAGGATCTAAAAGAACTTCAATCCTTTCTCTTGCTGTTAGTTTACCTTTTTTATGCTGACTTTCTCTCCTTTTATTCCCACCACCATCAATTGCAAGTTCTCTTTTATGATTCAGTTTTTTTAAAATTTCGTGCATATTTTTGTTTCTATTTATAATAAAAATTAATTATAGCCTTATTATTAAAAAGTTTTTAAAAAAATTGAAAAATTTTTTAAAGTTAATAAAAAGTTCTTATTTTCTAATTCTTGTTCTGTTGTTAAACCCCAATTTATATTTTGATAATGTCTTTCAAGATTAGTTAAATTTTCTAATTTTTTAATTCCATACTTTCCTAACATAAAATAGTAACTCAGAATAACAGAATTAGTCATTTTTGTTAACTTATATAATAATGCTAATGAAAAACAATCATATGAACTGATTATTTCTTTAAAAGTTTCATTATATAAATTCTTTTGGTAACCTAAAGCACCGTTTTTAATATTTAACTCCATTGAAAACGTTTTAGAAAAAGAACTTATATAATGATTATATTCTTTATCCATAAGATTTTTGAGAGTTTCATTATTTGTAGGTCGATAAAGAGTATTATCAAAAGTAATACAACTAATTAAGTAATTAATAACATCTTCTATATCCTTGGCGTTCAAGTTCACTGAAAAAAAAGCTAATGAGGTAATAG
>JAOOJU010000058.1 GCA_028407765.1 Rickettsiales bacterium | reverse complement strand
TAAAAAGTGCGTTGCAAAGTGCGTTGCAAATGAGTGTTTTTTCTGCACGACTTCTGCACGGACTTATTTAAGTAAAAGAAAAATAGTAAATATTTATTCCAAAATAAGAAATTTGAACGCTTGAAATTTTTTATTAAATATTATTTAATACATTGTGAAAGATATGCTTAAATTTATCGTTTTTTTTGTTTTTTCCTTATCTTCTAGTATCATAAATGCTCAAAGCAATTGTTCTGAATTATATGGATGTCCAGATGTTTGTGATAGAAATAATTTAACTCAAGAAGAATTTTCAGACTGCGAATTTAGGATCAATCCAAATAAATACGTGCCTAGACAAGATAAGACTCAAATTGATGCATGGGATAATAATGAAATAAATAAATACAAAGAGACGGATTGGAGCGAGGGATATGATATTGATGCAGTGGAAAAAGCAAAGAAAGAAAGAAAAAAGCAAATACAAATCGACAAACAGAAAAGATTTGCAGAATTAAAAAATAAAAGAGAAAACAAAGGTAAATGGGGAATAAATTTTTCCATGACAAGAAGCGAAGTTGAAAAATGTCAAAAGAATTCGATTTGTCCAAATGACTTAATAATTAAATATCAAACAGTTGAGGGTAAAGAGTTTGTAAATTCTTTTGAAAAGGATTTTGGTAAATATTCATTAGAAAAATATACAAAATT
This sequence comes from Rickettsiales bacterium, assembly GCA_028407765.1. Taxonomy (GTDB): domain Bacteria; phylum Pseudomonadota; class Alphaproteobacteria; order Methylaequorales; family Methylaequoraceae; genus TMED211. The sequence continues at coordinate 4,019 of JAOOJU010000058.1, read as the reverse complement.
GTTAGCAAAACTTAATATCAGATACAAATCAGTTTTAAATATAGATGATTTTGAATTAGAGCAATTACCTTCTTCAAAGATACCTGAAAAGAATTTGATATATAATGCTTTTTCGAGTGTTTTACATGTTTTTGAAAATAATAAAAAATCTGACGCACCGAAATATATAGTATTACAAGTTACTAATAATAAAATTGCTCTTGGTAAAAATCGTATAGCGGTAATTTATGAAACTGAAAATTGGGGAAAAAATCTTCTGTCTCAAGTAAACGAAAAAAAGTCTAGAGAAAAACAATATATGGATGACCTTTAAAATTTTCTTCTAAAATAAATAAATTTAAGTATCAGAAACAAAAAAAGAACACCCAAAAGTGCGTTGCAAGTGCGTTGCAAGTGCGTTGCACTTAACTCGTTTCATTTTCCCTTATTTGTTGAGGAGTGAATCCTCTGAAACCCTTTGTGAGTCTCCCTAAAACAAACAAGGGGGAACAATTGCCCCCCCTTGCCGATGAGACTTCTGTGTCTCGGTGTATGGTTTAAAACCCTTTATAACTAGGGGTTTCTGAAAAAGTGGGTCGCAAAGTGGGTCGCAAATCAGTGTTTTTTATGCACGACTTCTGCACGAACTATTTTTTTGCTACAATAAATTATGCAAATACTATTACTTATACTAATTGGTTTGTTTGTGTCTTTTGAAGTGAAAATAGATATATCTTATAATGTCTGAAAGTCCATTTTTAGGAAATAGAGAAAGGATTTTTGAAAATTCTATAGGTTTTGTTATTTTTGATAAATTTCCTGTGAGTAAGGGTCACTGTTTGATTATTCCTAATAGAATATATTCAAATTATTTTGATTCATCAGAAGAGGAAATAATTGGATTAAACAAATTACTTTTTAAAACCAAAAAATACTTAGATGAAAAATTTAATCCATCTGGATTTAATGTAGGTATAAATTGTGGAAAGGTGAGTGGTCAAACAGTAGATCATTTACACATACACATTATTCCAAGATACCCAAAAGATGTTGATGATCCTACTGGAGGAGTAAGGTGTGTTATTCCAAACAAACAAAAATATAAATGAATAAAGATCTAGAAGAACTTTTAAATCTAATAAACAATGGGTCTATGGAGAATACTTACAAGGTGTCATGGATTAGATCAATAGTCGAAATTTGTGAAGATTCACCAAAAAAAATCATTCATTTTGACGATTTATCACCTCTAATTTTCAAATACTATTGGGATCAATGTATTTTTTTTAATTTAAATCAGGGACAAAACCGAAATAACAAACCTACAATTATTCAAATAGTAGAGAAATGTATTAGAGATTATCAATTAAAATTTGGTTACAAACCAGAGTCTTTTATTAGAGTTCAAAATAAAATTAAAATTCCTATACAAAAAATAAGTAAAGTATTAACTCAAGATGTTTGTAAAAGGTTTTTGAAATTGGATAAAAAGATTTCTAACTTTTACAAATATGATTTAGAAAAAAGAGAGATAAAAATCTCTAACCCAAGATTATTAAAAGAATATTCAGAAGTTCTTTATCAAATAATCAATTATAGATGGACTCAAAAACTTGAGGAAACAGATGGTTCACCAAGAATATCTAAAAAGATAAGAGGTGTTGAAAGGGATAAAACACCCAAGAGAGGAAACTTGAAATCATTCCACAAATTTTTAGATATCGAGAATCCAAAAAAAGTGTGTTTTTTAACCGGGGAAAAGATAATTGGAACAACTTCAGTAGATCATGTAATACCATGGTCATATATGTATTCAGATGATTTATGGAATCTAGTATATGTTAAACCAGAAGAAAATAGTTCAAAAAGTAATCGTTTACCAACAGAAGAGTTAATTAATAAATTAAATTTGAGAAATAAAAGGTTATTAAAAATATTAATTAATAAAGAAATAAAAAGTAAACATCTTGAAGAACTTAAAATCTCAATTGAAAGAGATTATGTGAAGAAATACTGGACCGGATTTAAGGGATAACATAATTTTATAAAATGAAAAATCAAATACTAATATTGATTTGCTTGTTTGTATCCTTTGAGGTGAAATCAAATGATGAAAAAATCTATGATAAGTATGGAAAATATAAAGGTAAATTTGATGATGGTCGTTTTTTTGATCCTCATGGAAAATATAAAGGAAAAATAACAAACGAAGGAAGCATATACTCACCTTATGGAAAGTTTCTTGGAAGGATTGAAAGTAGTAGGAAGATTTACGACCCTTATGGAAAATACAAAGGAAGAATTGAAAATAACAAAAAGTTTTTTGATTCTACTGGAAGTTTAAAGGGTTCAATCAGTCGATAATACAATGAAAATAGATACTGAATATCTTGTATATACAGATGCTAAAGGAAAGGATCCTGATTCTCACAGTCCAACACTTAGAAAATATAATCAATTTTTGTGGAGCAAGAAACTTCCTTGTGGAACTTTTTTTGATTTGCAAACAAATAAACCAAATACATATCTTTATCATAAATCAGAATTGGGAGAATTTTTTCTATCAAGCGATACGATAACTCATACCTACAGTAGATGGAAAAGATTGTCTCATATAATAAATGAAGTACCACCATTGGAGATAAAGTCTTTTTGGGATAAATGTAGTAATGTAGGTTCACATTTAATTTTCCCTTCAAATAATATTGAAAAGAAAAAAAATATTAATGCTGCGAGAGGTACTATTGGAAAAATAAATGATCGTTTTGATTTAACTTTGGAATGTATCCGACGACATTATTTAAATGAATCTAGTCCTCTTGAGGAAGTACTGGCGAGATATTCTTATTTTTTTTCTATTTTTAAAAACTTTAAGGGATACATTGATTTTTTTCTTCTTCAAGATTTAGTTAGTAAAGATTATAGTTCTATAAATTTTTATCTTCCATTTGATAATTTTGAAAGATCTTCCATTCCTCTCAGTTTAGACGAGTATTTGTCTTATAAAAATGGAGTTACAAATTTTGTGGAAGCAAGAAGTAAAAGAATTAAAAGTTTTAGTCTATCACTTTAGTTTTAGACTATCCTTAAATCAAAAAATTAAATTGAGTAAAATCAACACTTAAAGGATATTATATTTTGGAACTCTTTAGACTAATTTTTTGGAAGAAGACCAATTATTATAGTTGGTACTTGAATTTGTAAAATAGTAAAATACCTTTTTGCTAAATTATACTCTGCCATATTACTAACACTTTTTACTCTACTTGGAAAAAAAGATATTGGATTAGTTGGTACAATTAAAATTGATAACGATAATAATCCATTTCTATGACCATATTGAAACTTATAAAAATCTCTATAAATAGTAGCACTGTTACCAAATTGAATTTCAACAAATACTGAATTTTTTCTAAAGTCTCCAATTAGTCTTGGTTCCTTATTCAAAAATGGTTTGGGTTCCCATTCAAACTTTTTAAATTCATCTTCAAATTTCTTGTTGTATGCTGTTTGATGAGATGTGTTTTTGTAGGAATAGTTCACTTCCCATTTCAAGATATCTATTATGTTGAAAACCTCTTGAATTTCTTTCTTAAGAGTTTTGAGAAGATAGTCACCACAATGAAGGTACGTAATTTCAATTTTCATAATCTTCAATATAACAGAAAATAAATAACAAACAAAAGTGGGTCGTTAGTGGGTCGCAAGTGGGTCGCACTTAAATCGTTTTATTTCCCCTTATTTGTTGAAGAGTGAATCCTCTGAAACCCTTTGTGAGTCTCCCTAAAACAAACAAGGGGGAACAATTGCCCCCCCTTGCCGATGAGACTTCTGTTGCCCCGCGTCTCACAGCAGCGCTTACTTAATATTATTAAGCAGCGAGTGCCATTTCATTATCGTTAGCACGTATTTAGTTTAGTCCGATAACGGTGGAACAACACCGAGCAAAGTTTTGATAATTCCCATGCACGTCGATCCTATTTCGCCCCCTCACTCTTTTTTGGTGGAGGCGCCGGGTACTGCCCCCGGGTCCGTCTCAG
>JAOOJU010000057.1 GCA_028407765.1 Rickettsiales bacterium | reverse complement strand
TGAGATTTATCAGCCGTTAGAAATTATTATTAATTTACTTATCGCTTCTGTGCTTGGTATTATTCTTAGTTCGGTATATAAAATTACTCATAAAGGATTAAGTTATTCTCAATCTTTTATGATTACTATAGTTTTAGTAACAGTAATTGTATCAATGGTCATGATGGTAATTGGAAATAATCTTGTTCGTGCTTTTGCACTTGTTGGAGCAATGTCAATAATAAGATTTAGAACTGTTATCAAAGATACTAAAGATACTTCTTTTATTTTTCTTGGATTAGCTTCTGGGATGGCGGCTGGCACATCAAGTTATTTTCTAGCATTTTCTGGAATTATCATTATTTCAGCATTAATTTTAATTCTTCATTCTACAAATTATGGAAGTATATACAAATCTGAATTTATTTTAAGGTTTAGAGCTGAAAAGAATAGTTCAGACGAATCACTTAAAGTATTAGAAAAATATACAAAATATTATAACTTGCTGCATGTTGAATCCTCAGGTGATTTAAAAGGTTCTAATCTTCTTACATATGATGTTTTGTTAAAAGAAAAAACAGTCGATAATTTCATGCAAACCTTAAAAAGTGTTAAAGGGTTGACTGAAATTAAATTTATTGCCTCAAAAACTGATGTTGACTATTAAATATTTTGTTAAATCTTCAGAGAAAGAAAAACTGATAGTTGAATAATTATGGTTTTTTCAAAAATATTATATATTTTAATTATTTTAATCACCTTCCCTCTAGCATCCGACTCTTTTGAGCTAGTAGAAATAGATTCTTATAGTTGGAATAACTCAGAAACAAGTGAAATTTCTGTATATGACGAAAAAAGAAACTTAATTTTCTCTACTAATCCGAGCGAAAATAAGATTGATATTTTTTCATTTACAGATAATAAGATTAATCATTTAGAAGAAATTTTTTTAAGAAAATACGGTTTAAAGCCTAATAGTATTGCGATAAATAAGAATTCAATTTTAGCTGTAGCAATAGAAAATATCTATTCTCAAAACAATGGTGTTGTTGTTTTTTTTGATAGATTTAATAAATATTTATTCGATATTGAGGTAGGAGTAATGCCGGATATGATTATATTTAATAAAAAAGGTAATGAACTAATTGTTGCCAATGAAGGAGAACCCTCTCAAGACTTATCAAATGATCCAGATGGTTCTATTTCAATTATAGATCTAAATAGTAGAGTTTCGAAGACATATACATTTGAAAAATTTGATAATAACCATTTTATAAGAAAAATATCCGACGTTAAATTAAGTCAAGATCTTGAACCAGAATATTTAACTATATCAGAGGATGAAAAATATATACTTGTTTCTCTTCAGGAAAATAACGCAATTGCAGTATTTGATTATAAATTAAGAAAATTTATTTCTATTTTTTCACTCGGTTATAAATCTTATGAATTAAATAAAATAGATGTAAACGATAAAGATTTTGAAGCAAATCTCCAAAATTGGCCAATAAAGGGTTTGTACCAACCTGATGCTATAGTCTTTCTTTCATACAAAAAAACATTATTAGATAGATTAATGAACAATTATTATTTTGCTTCAGCAAATGAAGGTGATTCTAAAGTATATCAAAATATGTCAGAAGAGGTGAGAGTAAAAGATATAAAATTAGATAGAGAAAAATTTAATAATTTCTCTAAAGTCAAAGGAGGATTATCAAGACTAAAGATTTCAAAAATTGACGCTGATAAAAATAATGATGGTAAATTTGAAAGTCTTTATTCATTTGGAGGAAGAAGTTTTTCAGTTTGGAGATATTTTCCTGGCTTAGAGGTTTTTGGATATAAATTACTAAATGATAAAATTACACTTCATTACGACAGTGGAGATGAATTTGAAATGATTCTTTCTAAAAATTATATTGATAATTATAATACCAATTATAGTAAAAAGAAGAAAAAACTTATTTTTGATAAAAGAAGTGATGATAAAGGTCCAGAGCCTGAATCCTTGTCTATATTTGAGTCAGAGAAATCTTTATATTTAATCATATCACTTGAGAGGTCTAATGGATTTTTTATTTATGACATAACAGATTTAAGAGATATTAAATATGTTACTTTTTTTCCAATTACAGAGAAATTTTTTAGTCCAGAAGGTATCAAAATTTACTATAACAAAAAAAATATTTTATTTTTAGTAAGTTTTGAAGAGAGTGGATCAATTGTATTTTATAAAATCTTAAAAAAAAATGATCTATAAAAATAAAAAAGTTGTTTTTGCTTTAGGAATGATAACAGCTTTCTTAATTCAATTATTCATAATTGTTATTCTTTTTGTTTTCTTTGTAAAAAGTGAAAATACCAAAACATTTTATCGGCTTTATTCATCTTTACCAAATTATCTTGTTCAAGCATATTTTAGCGATTCTCTCGAGGTTGAGGGGAGTATTTTAGAAAGTATTAACTTATTAAATAAACAAAAAAAGATATCAACAGTGTTAGGGATGAATGATATCATGAAAGATTTGATCGTTAAAAATACTTTTATTGTATTTCTGAATTTAGATAATGGTTTTAATCATACAAATAATCCTAACGAAGTGAAAAAAAACTACAAGTTGATGTTTGATTTTTTGATTGAACTTCAAAAGGTATTTGGTAATTATTATAAAAATTTTTGGATTGATTATATGGTCGCTCATAGCAAATTTTATTTAAATCCCGAGACAGAAATAGAATCACTTAAAGTAAATATCCAAGATTTTCCTGCTTTACCTGATGGTTACCGAGAAATTATTGATTATGCTATTAGAACTAAAAATATTAAATTATTAAAAAATACTTGTAAAAATTATAATAATCAATCTTTTCCAGCGCTGAATTATAAAACTCCATTAAATAACAAAAAAGTGGAAACAATCTTTAACAATAATATATTGCTTTCATTAATGACTGATACAGAAAAAGAAGTTAAAATCAAGAACTTGGGTGTTATGTCAGGAGATTGGAAAATTTTTGAATTTAAAACAGATTCTTTAGTACCAAATAATAGATTAGTATTAAATTATGATTTGATTCCAGGCGTTATGATTTCTATAGAATCGATATCATTCAAGGATAAGACAATTAAAAAAAAATATAATATTGATGACTTAATTATTTCCTCAAAAAATAGTTATTTCATAAATAAAAATACATTAATAAAAATAGTTGAAAGAGATGATAAAATAATAATAACACCAAAAAATAAAAGTTTCCCTAAAAGTCAGATAATAAGAATTAAAATGAAGTTTGAAAAACTACCTCTTACTAACCATCCTTTGTGTTTATTTTAAATTGATATAGTAAACATATGGATAAAAAAAATAAATATATACTTTTAAATAGTATAAAAAAACTTTCATTGTTACTAATATTTTTAATTGTAATTATTCTAGTTTTTCCTGTTTATAATACTTTTGAGAATTTTGTAAAATATAACCGATCAGGTGTTATTGATTTATATGAAAGAGCCTCTGGCCCCCCCCAGGTCTTCGCTTCATTCGGTTGGTTGGGAACTTATTAAGCCTATACAAAAATTTTTTTTCCAGGTTTTTAACAAAGACCTGAATATGGAGGGTTTGCCGCAGGTTCACTTATATATTCCTGAAAAAAGTCTTTCAAATCTTCAAGCAGATTTACCTTATTCATCAAAAGTTTGGCAACCTGGGTATTTAACCTATCCGAATAATAGTATAAAAGAAATACAGATTAAAAATAGAGGAGATAATGTAAGAAATTATGTGTTTGATAAAAAGTCTTGGAGGATTAAAACAAAAAAAAAATCGTTACTAAATGGATATAGAAATTGGCATTATGTTGTTCCAAGAGGTAGAAGTTTTCTAGCTGAGGTGATTTCAAGCAAGGTCTCAAATCACCTGGGACTACTGAATGCAGATAGACGATTGGTAGAATTATTTATTAATAGTGAAAGTGCAGGGATTCTTGTGGAATCAAAACGCTACGATGAAACATGGTTAAGGAAACAAAACCTTATGCCTGTTGATATTTATAAGTTAGAGACAAATAAAAATAAAATACAAAAGATACTTCAAACTTCAAATTCTATTCAAAATCCTTCTCATTGGAATGATAAAAGAGCTTTTAATAATAGGACCACAAAAAAAGATTTTCTTTTAGAAAATACCTTAGATAAAATCAACAAATCAGTTGTCTACAGTAATTATTCTGCTAATCACATTAATTTTCAATTTCCAGAAACAACACAAATCAAAGAGATAATAAGAAGAATTGTATCATTAGATGCTCACGCATCAACATTATTATTTGAAAAATCTTCACTTTTTATGATTTCTGATGATCAATCTGGGCATGTGACAATATTACCAAAAGATCCGCGTTCGGAGTATGTAGGTATTGATTTTAATAATGATACAAAAATTAACAATGTAATCAAAAGATTCATGTTAGATTGTAATCAGATTCAATTATGTTTGAGCATGGAAGACAGTAAGTTTAGACATAGAATGCTATCACACTTGTATCAATATATTATTTATGAAGATATTTTAAATAAGTTGTCTGATGAGCTGCTGAAAATTAGAGATGCTCTCAAAATTAGCTTAAAAAGAGACTTTGCTAGGATCGATTTATTGACAAATTTAAAAGAGAAAGTAGATCTTACATTTAAACCAACAACAAATCTCCAAAATTTTGACAAAGTTATTTCAAATATAGAC
>JAOOJU010000056.1 GCA_028407765.1 Rickettsiales bacterium | reverse complement strand
ATTCTGGTGGCGGAGTTGAGAGAGGAACTCTTGATGTTGCAAAATACATTTCAGAAATTGGATATAATTCAGTAATAATTTCATCGGGTGGGACCATGTCTGAAAAATTTAAGCACAAAGGTGTAACTCATTATAAGATTCCACTAAATAAAAAAAATCTGATTAGTTATTTTAGTTCTCGTAAAAAATTTAAGAAAATATTGAACGAAATTAACCCCAGCATTGTTCATATAAGAAGTAGATGGCCAGCTTTTTGCCTAAATTCTATTGTGAAGGAAAAAATCCCATTGGTTACAACTTATCATGGCACTTATAATGGGAATCATCTTGTACTTAAAAAGAAATATAATAGTTTGATGGTTGATGGTGATAGAGTTATTGCTATATCAAAGTTTATAAAAAATCATATCCTTCATCACTTCCCAAGTTGTAGAAAAAGGTTGAGGACTATCGACAGGGGTATTGATATTAATTATTTTGATTTGAAGAAAGTAACCCAGGTTAGAAAAGAAAAGTTTATTAATGACACTGGAATTATTGAAAACAAACATATAATACTTTTACCCGGTAGACTTACACATTGGAAAGGCCAACATGTTGCAATTGATGCTGCAAAGATTATTTCTGAAAAATATCCAGAGGTTGACTTTGTAATGTTATTTGTAGGGTCTGAGCAAAACAGAGGTAAATACCTTAGAATTCTAAAAGAAAAAATTAAAGTTAATAATTTATCTGAAAAGATTGTTTTAATGGGAAGTAGAAGTGATATGGCTTCAATATATTCTCTTGCAGATGTCGTTTTGTCTACATCAATTCAGGAAGAGGCATTTGGAAGAGTTTCTGCAGAGGCATCATCTATGTCCAAACCAATAATTGCGACGAATTTGGGAGGTTCAAAAGATATAATAGACCATAATAAAACCGGTTGGTTAATAAGACATAATGACCCTTCGTTGCTTGCAGATACAATTATTAAAATAATAAGAAAATCACAAAATGAAAAAGATCAGATTGGTAAGAATGCAAGGAAAAAGATATTAGAAAAGTTTAGTTTAGATAAAATGTTAAAAAGAACATTAGAGGTATACAAAGAAGTCTATGAAGAAAAAAATATTGATAATTAAGTTTGGTGGTCTCGGTGATTTTATATTATCATTACACGCAATTAACACCGTTAAAGAATTCCACGTTAGAGATAGCATTACATTATTAACAGAAAAGCCTTACCATTTGATTGCAAATAAAAGTGGATGGTTTAATGAGATTATAAAAATTAAGAGGTCAACATTTTATTTTCTTGATAAATTTCAAATCAAGTCAAAATTAGATCAATCCAAATTTGATGTAATATATGATTTTCAAACCTCGAAAAGGAGTTCAAGTTATTTTACTATTTTCAAAAATAAAAATACAAGGTGGTCGGGTATTGCTGAAGGTTGTTCAAATTATCATTTAAATAAAAATAGAGATCATATGCACACTTTGGAGAGGCAAAAGGATCAGTTGAAGTTTTCTGGAATCAGACAAAATTTTGATTTAAAACTTGATTGGCTTTTTCAAAGTAAATTGAAAAAAAAAGCTTCTAAAGAACCCTTTGTAGTTCTTGCTCCTGGTGGTTCAGAAAAAAGAAAATATAAGAGGATTCCGTCTGAAGTCTTTATAAAGATATCTGAATATTTAGAAAAGAGAAAAAAAAAAATATTTTTAATAGGAACTAGAGAAGAAAGAGAATTATGTAATGAAATTGAAAATAAATGCCCAAGGGTAATTAATCTTTGTGAAAAACTTGATATTCTTGAATTAGCTATCCTTGCTGGACAATCGACAGTAGCTATTGGAAATGATACAGGACCAATGCATCTTTTTGGTTTGGTTGGTTGCAAAACATTGGTTTTTTTTACAAAATACTCAAATCCTGAATTATGTGCACCAAGAGGTAGTAATGTACAAATTATTTTTTTTGATGGAGATAAAAAAAAATTGATTGATGAAACCAAAAGTCTTTTAAATTAACTTAAGTGAACAATTTTCTTAATTATTGACACAAATTATTTTATAACTTAATTAGGATAGTGAGGAACTAAACTCTTTAATATGAATACAGATAATGAAATTAAGATTACTTTTCCTGATGGCAAAGTTCAAAACTATAAAAAAGGTATTACCGGGATAGAAATAGCTATTGGTATTTCAAAATCTTTAAGTAAGACCGCTGTAGCAATATCAATTAATGGAATTCAAAAAGACTTAGCGGATAATATTTATTTGGATGCCAAAATTTCAATTATAACCATAAAAAGTGATGAGGGAATTCAAATAATGAGACATACATTAACTGCTCAAGTTTTGGCTAGGGCAGTTAAAAACTTGTTTCCAAAGGCCAAGCTTGCAATAGGGCCGACCATAGAAAATGGTTTTTATTACGATATTTTATTTGAAAAAAAAATTTCCACCGATGATTTCCCAATCATCGAAAAAGAGATGCGTAGAATTATTTCAAATGGTTCAGAAATAAAGAAATCTTTAAAAACTAAAAAAGATTCAATTAAATTATTCCAAGAAAGAGACGAATTATATAAAGTTGATATTATTAATCGTTCTGACCAAGAAGAAAACTTCCAGATTTATCAGCAGGGAGAATCCGAATTTATAGATCTTTGCCATGGCCCTCATCTACCAAACTTAAAATTTATTGGAGCATTTAAACTGACTAAACTCGCTGGAGCTTATTGGAAAGGAGATTCTAAGAATGAAATGTTACAAAGAATTTATGGTACCGCGTGGTTAAATGATAAAGATTTAAAGACTTATTTGGATATGTTGGAGGAGGCAGAAAAAAGAGATCATAGAAAAATAGGCAAAGAACTGGATTTATTTCATATGCAAGAACATGCTCCAGGTTCTGTTTTTTGGCACCCTAAAGGCTGGGTCTTGTATAGAACGATTATGGAATATATGAGACTCAAGCTAAATTCAGCAGGGTATCAGGAAGTTAATACCCCTCAGTTAGTTGATAGCTCATTGTGGAAAGATTCTGGTCATTGGGACAAATTCAGAGAACATATGTTTACATCTAGGTCTGAAGAAAAAATTTTAGCAATAAAACCAATGAATTGTCCTTGTCATGTGCAAATATTTCGTCAAGGAATTAAAAGTTATAAAGAGCTCCCTATTAGAATGGCAGAGTTTGGTTGCTGTCACAGAAATGAACCTTCTGGAGCACTTCATGGACTTATGAGGGTAAGAGCATTTACACAGGATGATGCACATATTTTTTGTACAGAAGACCAAATTGTTTCTGAAACTGAAAGATTTTGTAAACTATTAATGGAAGTCTATAAAGATTTTGGTTTTGAGGATGTTGTAATTAAATTTTCGGATCGACCGGAAAATAGAGCAGGTAGTGATGTGGTTTGGGATCAGGCTGAAAAGTCTCTCATTGATGCGGTCGAGGCAGCTGGTTACAAATATGAATTAAATCCAGGTGAAGGAGCATTTTATGGACCTAAACTTGAGTTTATCTTGCGAGATGCAATTGGCAGAGATTGGCAGTGTGGAACTTTGCAAGTTGATTTCGTTTTACCTGATAGGCTAGATGCAAACTATATAGGAGAAGATGGTATGAAGCATAGGCCAGTAATGCTTCACAGAGCAGTTCTTGGTTCTTTTGAGAGGTTCATTGGTATTATTTTAGAAAATTATTCAGGAAAGTTACCATACTGGTTAAATCCTATTCATGTTGCAATCGTAAACCTCAATGAGAACTGTCTGGAGTATGCAAAAAAATTACAAGAAAAATTAGATAAAATATCTGTAAGAACTATAATTGATGATAGAAATGAGAAAATAAATTATAAAATAAGAGAGCATGCAATTCAGAAAGTTCCTTTTACTGCTGTTATTGGAAATAGAGAAATCGATACAGATACAATAACTCTGAGAACACTTGGGAGTGCAAACCAGGAAACTATTGGCATAAAAAAATTTATAGAAAAAATAAAAAATTCTTGCAGTATGCCTGAAACTGTGAGTAATTGAACATCTTAATTAATTTTTTATGTAATAAATATGGTAGTATGATCAACAGGATGGAAAATTCTTTAAAATATGAATAAATCTAGTAGAACTTTTGTTCAAGGTCCTGCAGTAAACGAATTGATAACTTCAGGCGAAGTAAGAGTGATTTCTGAAAAAGGAGAAATGCTTGGTGTTCTTAAAATAGAAGATGCAATAAAAAAAGCTTTTGAGTTAGGGTTAGACCTTGTAGAAGTTTCCCCAAATGCTTCACCACCGGTTTGTAAAATAATAGATTACGGTAAGTATAAATATCAAGTACAAAAAAAACAGGCTGAAGCTAAGAAAAAACAAAAAACATTCGAAGTAAAAGAAGTTAAATTAAGACCTGGTATTGAAGATAACGATTACGATGTAAAATTAAGATCAATTCATAGGTTTTTGAAAGATGGAGATAAAGTCAAAATAACGCTAAGATTTAGAGGAAGAGAAATGGCCAATCATCAAAGAGGGATGGATATTTTAAAAAAACTGGAAACTGCTATAGAGCCATTAGCAAAGATAGAACAAGTTCCTAAACTAGAAGGAAGGCAAATGACGATGGTAATAGCACCAAGATAATTAATAAAAAACTATCTTGCGTTGAAGAAAAAAAGCTTTATAAAGAAATCAATAAATTCATCTATTGAAAAATTTGCGTTATGCCAAAAATGAAGACTAAAAGTGGTACAAAAAAGAGATTTAGAATTACAGCTACAGGAAAGGTTGTGATGTTTGGTAGTGGCAAGAGACATAATTTGTCTAATAAACCAAA